>JANNRO010000718.1:0-10142 GCA_031401505.1 Planctomycetia bacterium | reverse complement strand
GGTCGATTCGTCGGGTCGGACATCATGGGGGACGAGGGGGGCGACGGGGGGTGAGGGGGGTGACGCGGGACGCTCGGCGTCGCGCTTGCGCGAGACGATGCGCACGACTTCGTCCGTCGGAAGCCGCATCGACGTCAGGCCGCCGGCTCGACCGCGGCGCACCGCGATCAGTTCCGCGACGATCGAGACGGCGATCTCTCCATGGGTCGCGCCGCCGACGTCGATCCCGATCGGGGCGTGGAGCCGCGACAGGTCGACGCCCTTGAGTCGGTCGGCGTCGCGCAGGCGCGCGAGGATGCCCCGCACCTTCACCTTGCTCCCGATCAGCCCGACGTACTTCGCACGCGTGTGGAGCGCGTGGTCGAGGCACTCGAGGTCCATCGAATGTCCGCGTGTCACGACGACGCAGTAGGCGCCGATCGGAACGAAGAGGTCGCGGAAGATGGTCTCGAAACTCGCCCCGGCGACGAGCCGGTAGGCCGATGGGAACCGTTCGACCGTCGGGAACGCGGCGCGGTCGTCGATGACCGTCACGCGAAACCCGGCATCCGCCGCCATCGCACACAGCGAGCGCGAAACGTGTCCTGCGCCGTAGAGGAGCAGGTGCGGAGCCGTGATCGGCTCGACGAACACTTCGATGATCCCGCCGCACAGGAGGCCCGTCGAGCCGGTCGCTTCCTCGGTCAGCTTGAACTCGAGTTTGCGAGCGCATTCGGTGTCCATTACGTCCATCGCGGCGGCGATCACGTCGGCTTCGACGCAGCCGCCGCCGACCGAACCCGAGAAGGCGCCCGACTCGCGCACGAGCAGGCGCATCGCTTCCTTGCCGGGCGTGCTGCCGGTCGTCGAGACGACGGTACAAAGGGCCCCGCGCTCGCCGCGCGCGCGCATGGCCGCGATGTCTTCGAAGATGTCCATCACGTCGTGATCGTACGGTCGGCCTGCGGGACCGTCGTCCGACCGCTCGACCCGTTGCCGGCGGGATCTCCGATGCCCGTGACCCGAAGCCCCGCGCGTGCCAGCGCCGCGGCGGCGACGCCGGGCCCGTCGATCACGCGCCCGTCCGCATGCGTCGCCGCGACGCCGCACGACGGACTGCGTTCGGTCAGCCACGCGGCCGTCGCGCCGACGGCTCTCGCCACCGACACGGCGCGGGCGGCCCCGGCGAGGAAGGCGTCGGTCACGTCCTGCCCGCGCTCGTCGATCACGCGTGCGCGACCCTCGAGGACGGCGTGACCGTCGCCGCCTCGAAGTTCGGCCTTCGCCCGCGGCGTCGCGAGGTTCCCCAACTCTTCGGGGCAGACGGGAACCAGCGTCAGCGGTGCACCGGCGACGGCGACGTCGCTCGACGGCTTCGAGCGTCCGTCGTAGCGGCAGGCGACGCCCATCAGACACGCTGACACGAGGACCACCGGTCGCTCGGCGATCGGCGATCCCGGGATGGGAGGGGGGCCGGGGGAAGGAAGGGGCGCCATCAACGAACGAAAGCGTAACGCGGCCGCCCACCTCCGCGGGAACCCCCGTCGGTTGCGTATCGTCACAGGCGCAGACCCCTTCGCCGGACCCCGCACCCCATGAACGTCCGACCGCTGTTGCTTGCGCTCGCCACGGGATCGCTCACCGGACTCGTACACCCCGCTCTCGCGGACGAGCGCGAAGATCGCCGAAGCCCCGTCGTCCGGGCCGTCGAGAAGGCGAGACCGGGCGTCGTCAGCATCCGCACGAACGAGATCGTCAACGTTCCGCGCTACTACAACTGGTTCGACTACGAGACGGTCCCGACGGAGCGCGAGGGCTCGCTCGGCACGGGCGTGATCTTCGATCCGCAGGGGTTCGTCATCACGAACGCGCACGTGATCGCGCGCGCGACGCGCATCTTCGTGACGGTCGGCGACGGCACTGCGTCGAAGTCCGAACGCGAGGGCAAACTCGTGGCGGTGGACCTCGACAACGACCTCGCGATCGTGCGGTTGATTCCGCCTGACGGGGCGACGCAGCCGCCGATCTATCCCTACCTGGCGCTCGGGCGCTCCGACGACCTGATGATCGGCGAGACCGTCGTCGCGATCGGCAATCCGTTCCGGCTCGGCACCACGGTGACGACGGGTGTCGTCTCGGCGATCCGGCGCAGCATCAAGCCCCAGAAGAGCGAGGAGACCGAGTTCAAGGACTTCATCCAGATCGATGCCGCGATCAATCCCGGCAACTCGGGCGGCCCGATCGTGGACATCAACGGTCGGTGGATCGGAGTCAATACGGCGATCCTCAATCGCGCGACGGGGGCCGAGGGCATCGGCTTCGCGATCCCGGCCGAGCGCGTGCGTGAGATGATCGCGCGCTCGTTCAAGCGGCGCGTGTGGACGGGCGAGTGGTTCGGCTTCGACGTGGAGGCGGGTCCCAAGGGGCGCGTGCTGGTGCGCGACGTCAACGCGACGGGCCCCGCCGCCGAGGTCGGGCTGCGTCACGGCGACGTGATCGCGGCGGTCAACGGGCGCTCGATCGCGACGCTCTTCGACTTCCGCCTCGCCGAGGCCGGGCTCGGCAAGGGTGAGAAGGCGGCGCTGCGCCTCGAGCGGGGCGAGGGGCAGACGATCGAAATCGCGGTTCCGAGTCGTGCGTTCTCGGTCTCGACGTTCGTGCGCGAGCGGCTGGGCTTCGTGGCCCGCGATGCGACGGCAGAAGACGCGCCCCGGCTCGGCGTGTCGCCCGACGGCGGCATCGTCGTGACCGAGGTCGTGCCGCGCGGTCCGGCGGAGCGCAACAAGATGAAGGCGAACGACGTGATCGTGGCGCTCGGCAGCGAGCGCGTGCGCAACCTCGACGATCTCGCGACCTTCCTCGAGATGGTTCACGCGGGCGATGGCGTCTCGGTGCGCGTCCAGCGCGTCGTGCGCGACGCGTTCGGCAACGGCGTCCGCAAGATCGGCGAGGCGACGCTCGTCGCCGAGTAGGGCACCCGCTTCGCGATCGTTCATGCGGTCGATTCGTGCGGTCCTACGCACGCCGCCGATCTCGGCTGTGCCGGTCCACGTCCCGGGCGATCCCGTGTGGACCTCCATGGGTCGCCCCGCCGACTCCGTTCTCGCCGTTAGCCGTTAGCCGTTAGCCGTTGCCGGTCGGCGGCGACATTTTTCGAGCGTGATATGGACAAATCTACTGGATCGACATGGACAGAATCACTCGTTCTTGTGCTCGAATCGACGGACGGGCGGATCGCGGCCGTGGAGGTGAAGGCTTCGTCGACGATCACGAGCTGCGATCTGCGGGGGCTCGGTGAGTGTTCCAATCGGGTCGGGGAACGCTTCTCGAACGGTGTGATCCTCTACTTCGGCGATCAGGTCGTTCCGTTCGGCCCCAAGCGTACGGCGCTACCGATTTCGGCGCTGTGGGCGGATTGAACCGCCCGGCCTATCCCCCGCGGAGGAGCGCGCCGACGATGCCCGAGACCAGCTTGCCGTCGGCGGCGCCGCCCAGACGAGCCATCGTTTCCTTGATGGCCGCGCCCATCGCCGCCGTGCCCGAGAGCCCCTTCTCGGCGATGACGGCTTTCGCGACCTCGCGGATCTGCGCCTCGCCCGCCTGTTTGGGGAGATAGCTCTCGACGATCACGATTTCGGCGCGCTCCTTGGCGGCGGCTTCCGCTCGACCCGCCTTCTCGAACTGCTCCGCCGAATCGGTCCGCGACTTGACGAGCTTGCGCAGGATCGCGAGCGCATCGTCGCCCGTCACGACGTCCTTGCCCTGGTCGATCGCCGCCTTCTTGAGATCGCTCGCCATCATGCGGAGCACGCTCGTGCGCAGCTTGTCGCCGGCCTTCAACGACGCCATCGCGTCGGCCTGGATCTTGGGCAGGGGGTCGTTGGGCTGGGACACGATCGGGCTCCGGGGTCTATTTCAGCGTGACGCGCTTGGCGCCGAGCAACTCGGCGATCCGCTCGTCGGCGCCCTCGATCCCGATCACGTTCTCGATGACGATCGGGTGCGGCTCGCGTCCCGTCGTGATGACCATGCGCCCCGAGCTCAGGAGGATGCGCTCGAGCACGTCCGGGATCTCCTTGAACCAGCGCAGGTCCTCGGTGCTGTAGCGCTTGATCTCGCCGAACATTCCCGTGCGGTGGAGCACCTCGTTGTTGCGGAACTCCCAGTAGTTGAAGCGGGACTGGACGAAGATGACCAGATAGAAGATCGAGAAGAGCCCGAACATCGTGAAGTAGAAGCCCGCGTTCATCCGCAGGTCGAGGGTCTTGAAGAAGTCGCCGACGAACTTCAAGTACCCGAAATAGAGCCCCGCCATGACGACGGCGATGACCACCGCGACGAGCGAGATCGACTTCGTCTCGTTGAAGTCGAAGGAGATCACCATCAGGTTGAACGCGAAGACGCACATCCAGATCATCCCGAGGTGCTCTCCGGGACCGCCCTTCACGGTGACGATGATCCCGAAGACGAGGGACACGAGCCACGTCAGATAGAAGAAGATGATCTTCGGCATCGGGCGCACGATGACGCGTTGTGCCGGCAGGTGAATCGTCCCCCCGGACGACACCGTCGTGCCCGTCGAGGACGAGGTGGGGTTCTGCGGGGCGGGCGGCGGGGTATCGACCACGGGGACTCCTCCAACCCGGAGGCGCGCCGCGAGGCGGGTCCTGCCGGGTCGAGCGATCCTAGCCGCTCGGGAAGCCTCCGAGCGCCCTCGGCGGTACCCTCTTGTGCTTCCTCCACGCCGGTCGCCACATGCCCCAGCGTTCGCCACTTCCTCTCCCCCGACCCGGCCCCTCCGGCCCTCCCGAGCGCTTCGGGTCGTGCTCGCGGGTGCTCTTCGCACGCCCCGAGTCGGGGCCGGGCGAGGTCGTCGTCCCCGGCATCGTCGAAGAGATCCCGTACCGACGCTGCCCGGTCGGGCTGATCGCGGCCGTCGATTGTCCCGAGTTCGCGGGCCTCGTCTGTCGCCACCACGATCCGCGCGGGGAGCGCGCGAAGTCGGTCGTGCCTCGATCCGAGGTGCCGATGTTGGCAGCCGAACTGGCTGACGACGGGTATCTGACCGAGACCTACCGCCGTCGGCTGCGCGGGCTACGTGTCGAGGTCGCACCACGTCGCACGTTGCCGCCGGTGGAGGGCGCGGTGTCGGAGTCGGACGGGGGTCCCGCCGCCCGATCCTCGGATCCCGGCACGGTCGCCCCTCGCGCGATCGTCGCGCCGCCGACGAGGAGAACGTCCCCCCGCCCGGAGCACGCACCGGTCAACGTTCCCTCCGATGAGGCCAGGCGCCTGGCGACCGCGGCGCGTCGTGCGGCCGAACGAGCGAAGGGTCCCGGGTCCGCATGATTCCTCCCGAGCCTTCCCATGACGGCGGGTCCTCGGACGAAGCGCGAATTCGCGCCGACGAGCGCGGGCGGCTGTCAAAGGAGTTGCACGACACGGTCGGGCAGGCGTTCGTCGTACTGGCGATGGACGCCGATCGCCTCGTGCGCCATGCCGATCGCGGCGCGGAGTCGGTGCGTCCCCTCGCCGAGGCACTCTCGAGCCAGATTCGGGAGACGATCGCGTTGGTGCGGGCGACGCAGTCGGCATGGCGGGCGACGTCGGACGGGGCGGGCCCGCCGGAGAGCTTCGCCCGCATGGTGGCCCAGCAGACGGAGGCTGCAGCCCGAGCGGGGCGCCTCGCGTCCCGGATCGAGGTCGAGGTGGACGATCGCCATCTGGACCCCTCGAGGGCCCGTGCAGCGTCGAAGGCGCTGTCGGCCGCGCTCGACAATGTGGTGCGTCACGCGCGTGCGACTCGGGTGGACGTGCGCGCGACGCTCGGGCCGAAGGGACTGGTCGTCGTGATCGACGATGATGGGCGCGGCTTCGACCTTTCGACAGCCGAGACGCCCATCTCGACCGGGCTGCTCTCGATGCGCGAGCGCACGGCCGCTCACGGAGGAGGCGTCAAGGTGGAACGACGCCCGGAGGGGGGGAGCCGGGTAGTGTTGGCGTTCCCGGCGGCACCTCGGCCGGAGGAGTTCTGATGCCCACTCCCGCCTCCTCGCCGATTCGCCTCGTGATCGCCGACGACCACGCGATGGTCCGCGCCGGCATTCGCAGCCTGCTCGCCGACGCGGGCGGGATCGAGGTCGTGGGCGAGGCCGGACGAGGCGACGAGGCGCTGGCGCTGTTGGCGAAGTCGGCCGACCACCCGCCCCACATTCTCCTCCTCGACGTCTCGATGCCGGGGCCCGACGCTCTCGACGTGCTTCGCAAGATCAAGCTCGAACATCCGACGGTGCGCTGCGTCATGCTGTCGATCTACGGCGAAGACCAGTACGGGTTGCGCGCCATGCGCGCCGGTGCCTCGGGCTATCTCTCGAAGGAGCGCGGAGGCAACGATCTCGTCGACGCGATTCGCACCGTCCACGCGGGCGGGACCTGGGTGAGCGAGGCGCTCGCGATCCGGTTGAAGTCGGACGTGTCACCCGAACGTGCGGCGAAGGGGCACGAGCAACTCTCGTCCCGCGAGTTCGACGTGCTTTGGCTGCTCGGGGGTGGGCAGTCGGTGAAGGAGATCGCCGAGCGCTTCCGCCTGAGCCCCAAGACGGTCAGCACATTTCGATCGCGCATCCTGAAGAAACTCGCCTTCAAAGGTGATGCAGACATCGTCCGGTACGTGTCGGCCCTGGTCGCGGGCGGTGGCCGACCTCCGGATCGGTTGACGTCCCCTCCTCCGGCCGCGTCCGGGGGTGGCGCCGGGGGATCAGGCG
Source organism: Planctomycetia bacterium (assembly GCA_031401505.1). Lineage (GTDB taxonomy): Bacteria > Planctomycetota > PLA2 > PLA2 > JAEUHO01 > JANNRO01. The sequence continues at coordinate 3,399 of JANNRO010000718.1, read as the reverse complement.
GGACGCCCCCGCGGAGCCGTCCGTAGCGCGTTGGCGCCGAACCCTCGCGCCGCTGGGTGTGAAACGCACGCGCCGCTCGCGCCTGGGGGAGTCACTCACGTGCGGCGGGTGGCATCCATCCTCGGCTACCTCTTGTACGGACAATCCGACATGTCCCATCCCCCCCGGGCCGTAGCTCCCCGATTGGGGTCTGACACCCATCGGCGGCCCGCAGAGCGCGAAATCGACCACTTCGGGCAACATTCTGTCCCGCTCTTGCATGCGATCCGGACTCTGCGGTATATTCGCCCTCGGAGTCGACGGTTGCTCAAGAGCGTAAAACTTTCCTCCTTTCATTCCACACATTTCCCCTTTTCTCCAGAAGGTTTCCGTCGACTCCATTTCGTTCGTAGCGCCTTGAATTCGTTGTCCTGATACCGGCTGGTCCTGCTGCTGATTCGCGTGCTGATTCGCGCCGTGTGTCGTCGGATCGATCCGCGCCGGCGCGCGCCGACCATCACGTCGTTGTCGTGAACGATCGCTTCGCCTTGGCCGCCTGCCCGGCGAGTGCATCCGCCCGTTCGTTCCACTCGATCCCGACGTGCGCCTCTACCTTGACGAATCGTAGGTTCGCAAAGCCCTTCATTTCGGCGTGGATCGACTCGATGAGTTCGCGATTCTTCTTGGGTCGATACGAGCCGTCGAGCACGCCGATTGCATAACTCGAGTCGGAGTGGACGCGAACCGGGAGGTCGCGCTTCTTGACGAGCCTCAGCGCCTCGAGCACGGCCGTCAACTCGGCCACGTTGTTCGTCGTGACGCCGAGGTAGATCGCCGCCTCTTTGCGATGCTCGCGGAAGAGGAGGACGACGCCCGCGCCGGACGGCCCGGGATTGCCGAGCGACGCGCCGTCGGTGTAAGCGTGGACGGCGAGACCTGCGAGGGCGGGGACGTCGTCGCCGGGCCCGTCGGACGCGGCATCGGCGTTCGAGATCGTCCCCGCCGGAGGGGGCGTCGGCGGCGCCTTCGGTGCCGCCTTCTTTCGCGTGCGCTTCGGAGCCGACGCCGGTTCGGACGGCGCCGTGTCGGCGACGCCATCGGCCTTGGCCGCCGCGGCGTCGGCGTCGGCCGCGTCCTCGAGTTCCGATTTGACGACGGGGATCGAGGTCACGTGAGCGGCCTCGATCTCGGACACCTCGGAGTGCTTGATCGTGTAGGTGCGGTCGTCTTCGGGCTTGTAGCGCATGCGGCCGAGCCCGCGTGCGTCGAGGACGGGCGCTTGCGCCTCGTCCACCTCCACCCAGACCTTGTTCCCGCGATAGCGACGTCGGACCCAGGGCATCGAAGGATCGTACGTCGAGGTGCGACGCCGAGCGGTCGGACGCCGGTCCCGTCGTCCGATCGGGCGACGGGACCCGCGTCCGACGCGTGCTCGCATCCGCCCCTAGTGACGCCCGGGTCCCGCCTCCGGTATCTTCCGCCGACTCGTCACGCCGACCTCGGCTTCCAAGTCTCACCTGCGAAAATCCAAGCGGACCTGCGTCGTCGGGGGTTCCCGTGCGACGCGAGGGTCCGAGGTCCGTCCCCGGAATGCCCAAGAACACCGACATCCACCGCATCCTGATCCTCGGTTCGGGCCCGATCGTCATCGGGCAGGCCGCGGAGTTCGACTATTCGGGGACGCAGGCGTGCAAGGCGCTGAAGGAAGAGGGCTACGAGGTCCTCCTCGTCAACAGCAACCCCGCGACGATCATGACCGATCCGAACGTCGCGGATCGGACGTACATCGAGCCGGTCACGGCCGAGGTGGTCGAGAAGATCATCGCGCGGGAGAGGCCCGACGCGCTCCTGCCCACGATGGGCGGACAGACGGGCTTGAACGTCGCGCTGGCGCTCGATGCATCGGGGGTGCTGAAGCGGTACGGCGTCAAGTTGCTCGCGGCCGCGCCCGACGTGATCCGCAAGGCCGAAGACCGCCAGCTCTTCAAGGACGCGATGCTGAAGATCGGGCTCGACGTGCCCACGAGTCGCGTCGTCCACACGATCGCCGAGGCGATCGCGATCCGCGACCTGATCGGGCTGCCCTGCGTCATCCGGCCGTCGTTCACGATGGGCGGGACGGGCGGCGGCATCGCCTACAACGACGAGGAGTTCGAGGTCATCTGCCGTCGCGGGCTCGATCTGTCTCCGACGAGCGAGGTGCTGGTCGAGGAATCGGTGATCGGCTGGAAGGAATTCGAGCTCGAGGTGATGCGCGACCGCAAGGACAACGTCGTCATCATCTGCGGCATCGAGAACATCGATCCGATGGGCGTCCACACGGGTGACTCGATCACCGTGGCGCCCATCCAGACGCTGTCCGATCGCGAGTACCAGAAGATGCGCGACGCGGCGATCGCCGTGATCCGCGAGATCGGCGTCGAGACCGGCGGCAGCAACATCCAGTTCGCGATCAATCCCGCCAACGGCCGCATGATCGTGATCGAGATGAACCCGCGCGTCTCGCGCTCGTCGGCGCTCGCGAGCAAGGCGACCGGATTCCCGATCGCGAAGATCGCGGCGAAACTGGCCGTCGGCTACACGCTCGACGAGCTGTCCAACGACATCACGCGCAAGACGAAGGCGTCGTTCGAGCCGACGATCGACTACGTCGTGACGAAGGTGCCGCGGTTCAACTTCGAGAAGTTCCCCGAGGCGAGCACCGTGCTCACGACCCAGATGAAGTCGGTCGGCGAGGGGATGGCGATCGGGCGCACGTTCCAGGAGTCGTTCCAGAAGGCGCTGCGCAGCCTCGAGACGGGGCGATTCGGCTTCGGGCTCGACGCGAAGGCCGAGGTCGATGCGACGATCGACGACGAGACGTTGAAGCGCGGCCTCGTGATCCCCGGGCCCGAGCGGGTGTTCCTGCTCCACGTGGCGTTGAAGCGCGGGTGGAGCGTCGAGGACGTCCATCGGCTGACGAACATCGATCCGTGGTTTCTGGTCGAGATGCAGGGGTTGATCGACGTCGAGGCGAGGCTCAAGGGCTATTCGACGCTCGCATCGGTGCCCGACGACGTGTTGCGCGACGCGAAGCGCCGTGGCTTCTCCGATCATCAGCTGGGCCGCGTCTGGTCACTACCCGAGAAGGAAGTGCGGGCCGATCGGCTGCGCCGCGGCATCAAGCCGGTCTACAAGTGCGTCGATACCTGCGCGGCCGAGTTCGAGGCGGCGACGCCGTACTATTACTCGACCTACGAGGAGGAAGACGAGCTGCGCCCGGCGAAGAAGCCACGCATCGTCATTCTCGGCGGCGGCCCCAACCGCATCGGGCAGGGGGTCGAGTTCGACTACTGCTGTGTCCAGGCGGCGTACGCGTTGCGCGAAGCCGGCTACGAGACGGTGATGGTGAACAGCAACCCCGAGACGGTGTCGACCGAC
>JANNRO010000717.1:0-8685 GCA_031401505.1 Planctomycetia bacterium | reverse complement strand
CGCGTCGATATCCTGGTCCACGCGAGCGAGTCTGTTGTTCGCGTTGTAGACATTCGTAGACGTGATCCAAGGATTGGACGCGTCGATCACGCCGGAGGAGTTCCGATTCTCGACCTCCGTTCGATAGATGTTCTCGTTCTGGTCGCGAAGCCACGTAACGTCCGGAGCTCCCAGTCCAGTCATCTTCGTGATTTGATTGAGCGCGTTGTATTCGTAGCCCGTGACGTAGCCGCGCGGGCTCGTGATCCCGACGAGGCGACTGAAACCATCCCACGCAAACTGCGTCGTGATGTTGAGCCCGCCCGGATCCTGCGTCATCTGTGTCAGCTCGAGCGTCGTCGGCGCGTAGCTGTACGCGGTCCGAGTCCCGTCGGGTGCGAAGTACGACGTGATCCGCCCGAGCACGTCGCGAATCATCAGGACCGTCGGCGCGACGAAAATGCCGCCGACGCTCGCCTTCGGATAGACGAGTTGCACGAGACTGCCGCTCGAATCGTACGTGGCCGTGTACGTGTAGTCGGCGGCACTCGCCCCTGGCGCGTTCCCGGCCGGCGTCGTGTGCGTGAGCATCCGACAGTACGCAAAGAACGGTGCATACGTCGATGTGCTCGTCAGCGACGAAGTCCCGCTGGCATCGCTTCGCGTCCGGCTCGTAACGTTCCCCCACGAGTCAAAGGCAAACGCGACGGTCGTCGTGTCGGGTCGGATGATCTTGGTGACCAACCCGCAATTGCAAGCACTAGTGCGCTCGTACTGCCAAACGTACGAGTTGGGCTCCCCCGTGCGCAGCGGCGTGAGCCCGAGCCCTGTGCGCGTCCAGACTTCTTTGCGCGTCGTGTAGCCAGCGGCGCTGAACGAATAGTCCACCGTCACGTTGTCCGGGTCGATGACCCGCGTCGCACCGCTCGCCAAGTACTGATGCGTCCACGTCCTTCCGCGGCTTGTCGTCGAGGCCGAGCGATCGAGTGCGTCATAGGTGTTCGAGAGTGCGGAAGCCGCGCTGTCATCGAACACCTGCACGATGTTGCCGTCGAGCGCCGTGCCCGTCCCGAAGGTGTATTGGAACGTCAGTGTCTTGCCGCGCGTCACGACTTGCTGAACCGCCCCGTCCCAAAACGTTGTCGCAGGGTAAGTTACTGAGGCGAGGTATCCCTGCGGCGTGTACGTAAATGACACTTGTCGACCACCCCAGTCGATGATCGCGGAGGCGTAGCCGTTCGCGAAGTAGCTGACCGTGATCGCACGGCCCGCATAGTCGCTCCACCCGAGCACTTGGTTCGCCGGCCCGCGGTGGATCGTCGTCTGGCGCCCGTACCGAGTTCGGATGAAGTCGAGGTAGCCAGCGATGTTGAAGTGCCAGACTGCCCCCGCCTTCGTCGTGCGAGTCCACGTCCCGTCTGCATTCTGGACCATCGAGTCGAACGCCCCGGGCGGGCTCGTGTACGCCCCTGCTCCGTTGGGTACGTACAGCGCACCGACGACACCCGGCGAGTAGTACTTCAAATCCAGATTCGGCTGCACGACCACCCATACGTCGAGCGGGAACCACCAGTTTCCGGTCATGCGATCCAAATTCGTCTGCGAGCCGTACGCGAGCGCAATCAGTTCGAGCCCCTCGGAGCCGGACCCGGCTCCACCTGTCGGTCAGGTTTCGTCCTCGATTCAGATGTAGGCGCGCTCCTTAATCGGCTTAATCGGGCCGTCCGTGTCCGCGATACTCAGGGGCAGGAAGCATACAAACTCGCCGCGCTCCGGCTGCAGACACCCCTGCGCGCTTCCGGCGGCCTCCGAAGCAGCATCGGGAGCAACGTCGTCACCCGGATACACCGCGTCCTGCGGCTCCGTCAGTCCCGCCGGCGCGGGATCCGATGGGGTCGTGGGGGGCGTCGGACGGGCGTCGTCGCTCGGCGTCGTCGGCGAACACTTTGCACAAGTCTGCAAGACGTTGTCTACGGGGGTGCTAACGCGATCACCGGAGTCGCAGAGATTCGACGAGCCTCCGGTCGGATCGGCGCCGGTTGGGCCTGCACCCCCGGCGATCGCCGTCGGCGGAATCGAAGCCGCACGCCATACGCAAATCGTCGTCAAGAAAAACAAGAAAAACAGCCATGGCGAGCGACGCCGCACGAGTTGAATCAGAGCGATGGGCATGACGGACTCCCGCAGGCAGCGGCGCCGCTTCTGGCGCGGCCGCACTCACCGGGGTCCCCCGGAGTGGGCTTGGCGGGCATCCGCCAGACGGTCTGAACTCTACCACTCGACGTCCTGTAGGGAAACGCCGATCTCCCGAAGGCCGGTTGTGGGAGGAGGCCCCCACCGCCGGGCGCCACAGGGGCGGGCATGCCGCGACCGTCGCGCGTTGGGGCCGACCCGGGTCTCGTGCGGGGATGCGTCCCGTGCGCTCACTGAGGCATGGCTCTCGGGCGACTCCTTTGCCGTCGCCGTCGAGGCGATCTGCTCGCTCGCCGTCTGCGTCCCGACGGCCGGTACGGGGTATACGCGCAGGCGGGCGGCAGGCAAACGAGCGAGGGGGACGACCGCACGTGCTTCGAGGTGCTTTACAGCAACACGGTCTGGGGCGAGGACACGACACATCCGGCCGGCGACGAATCGGCAAGGAGAAGCAAAGGTTCGAAGTTCTGAACCGCAAGGGCAATCCTTCGGTGGCGGTTCTCAAGCTTCGCTACCAGCGAATTCGCGTCCTTCCGCCGATCGGGGAGCAGACCCTAGGTCTGTCTCGCTCTCGCGATACCGAAAAATTTCATCCCGTCGGTGTCCCGTCAGATTGGCAGGGTCCCCCCCGTCCATCGGTCGCGTGGGGTCTCTTGGACCCTCGGAAGGCGCGCGACGTGGAATTCGTCCGTTCGGTCAAATTCGCTCGTCTTCGCACGAATTCAGGCCGTGCGAAGTGGAGCCCCGGGAGAGATTCGAACTCTCGACCCCCGCTTTACGAAGGCGGTGCTCTGCCGCCGACGAAGGACTTGCGGTGCGACGAACGACTCGTCGCGCGATCGCCGACTCTGGGCGAGCCCCGAAGCGCCGGCACAATTGAGCGGGTAACGCCCGTATCCTTACCCAGCCGAGACCCGACGTTGCGGTCTCGGTCACGTCGTGAGAGCGTCGCGTTTGAAGAGAGCCCCGCCAATCCATGCGCGAGCGACGAAAAGAAGAACTCGGGAATCTCCTCCGTGACGTTTGGATCGACACCGGGGGGGCCTACTTCTCACCCTGCCAGGGAGCAACGCCCGAAGAATTGTCGGTGTTCGAACATCGCCATGGACTGCTCTTGCCCGACGATGTTCGTAGCTACCTCGCCACCGTGGACGGAATGAGAGATGGCGACTCGGACGACCAAGTGACGTCATTCTGGGGACTCGGGCGAATGAAGCCGATCGGCGACGTCTACCCGTGCCAGTCGCCACATCCTTGCTCCCGAGGCAACTTCGTCATCTGCGACATCTTGATCGATTCATTCTGGTACGCGATCCGCCTCGACTCGGCCAGTCGCGAGTTCGGCAGGGTCGTGATGTGGGGAGTGCGTGACCACCCAGTCACTGTCGCGCGATCGTTCGGGGATTTCGTCGAGATCTACTTGGCCGATCGCTCGTCGCTTGCAACCGGTCTTCCCGCGATCGAGGATCTCGAGGTCTGCCCGGCCCACAACATATCAATGAATCGGCGGGAGGTCGGGCCTTGGTATGGACTGTTCCCGAAAACGATGCTCGGCATCTGGGAAGCAGCCGTGCTCGACTTTCCCTACTCCGGCGCCGGTCACTGGGGAGGAGAACACGCCCCTGTCAGGCGCAGCACATGGATTGAACCGGTCTGCGATCGCTGCGCCCGTGCTCGGCGTGCCTGGATCGCGGGCGATCGTCGGACGGCCGTAGATCCTCCCGCTTGATCGTTCCAACGACGCGGCGAGCGGGATGGTTTCCGCCGAGTCGGGGGGGCGTTCGGCATTCAGCTGGGTGGTGCTTTGCGCACCACCTTGCCCGCGGGGTGTCGTGACCGCTCGCCTCGCTTCATCATTACTCGCGAAGTCCCCATACCCTGGCTTGGCGGAGTCCCGACGGACTCACGAAGGACGAGGCAAGGACGCGAATCATGACGAAGAGCGAATGGCGTTGACTCGGGAAAATGGACCCAAGACATTCAGCTTGGGGGGCGGACGGCGTTTCGTCGTACGCGTGCATCCAGATTCGCGACACGGCCTGGGCGCGCCAACGAGATCCTCTCGCCTTGACTTCCTCGGTCGCGAACCTCGGATTAGATCGCCCGATTCCCCCTCGGCTCACAGTGCCCTCGCGACCGCGGCCTCTCGCTATGGATCGGACGAACCACCACGCGACTCCCGTTGCTCAGCGCGGAGTGTCGAGACGTGTCGCGCGCCGACTGAGCGACGCACGCTTCCACGAGCGCTTCACCGCGCCCAAACCGATCTCGAGCGGGACGATCGCCACGATGAGCATCGCGGTATCGAAGGCGGAAGGCAGTCCAACCCCGCGCATTCTCGCTCCAATCGCCCAACCGAGCCAGCCAGCCGGAACGGTTGAGAAGAGAGCGCTTCGGACGTCGTGGACTATGGCAGTCACGCGAGAGAGTTTACCACTGCTGCCGATATCGCCGCTGGAGGGGCCGAAGGGATCCGAGCCCTCGACACTCAGCTTGGGAGGCAGAGGTTTCGGCAGGCTGCGGGTGGCGGCGCGGGTACCTCGAGTTCACTTTCATTGCACGCGAGGATCGTTCCGCACTCCCGACGCACCCAAGTCGCCGGCTTACTGGTCGAGCGGGACTTGCGGTCGATGATTGGGCACGGAAGAGTGTAGACGTCGAGGTCGTCTCCTTGGATATGAAGACGCGACGCCGCGTGCTGATTCTCCTCGCCGCTCTGCTCGTCGCCTCTGGCGCGTGGTGGACCTTCGACTCGCGGAGGCGAGTAGCACCCGAGAGGCTGACGACACCGCGAGCGGACAACTCCGCACCACCGCCATCGTCTGAGGACCCTTCACAACTCGCGGTCGGGGCACATGTGCCAGACGCCAAACGCGGAGGTCTCGTCTCCCCGGGGCCCTCACCGGACGAGTCGCCGAAGCGACCGACGATGCGAATTCAAGGAAGGGTTCGCATGCCGCACGGCGACGTGCCGGACGGCGCGATCGTATACGTCGCCGGACGCGTAGGACGAAGCACACGGTACTTGGGTCGCGCGAGGCCCGGGCGCGACGGCGCATTCGAGATCGACGCGTCGGCACCGGATGGCAAGGAGATCTGGTACGTCCGGGTGGGCACCTGGATCGATGGCTTTCCCCGCGTCGAGAAGAGTCTGGACGTCACACCGGGGACGGCGCTCGACGTCGTACTGGACGTGCCCGATGGCGCGCATTTAGCGGGACGTGTCATCGGCGAAGATGGTCAACCGGTCGCCGGGTTACGCGTCGCAATCGCCCAGACGATCGCCGCGGGCCTCTTCAAGACGGGCCACGTGGCAGATCCCGCGCACGATGAGGAACAGAGCGGACGTGAGTCGGAGATCGTCACCGCAACGACCACCGACGCGGACGGGCGCTTCGACGTGTCTGGACTCGACAAGCAATCGCCGTATGTGCCGGCATCCACCGACGACCGCTGGTGGCTCGAGGCGAACAACAACGGCACAGTTCGACCGATCGACGGCTTCGTCGCCGTCACGGCACACCCCGCGTTCCGCGTCGACGTTGAGGTTGTCGCAGCAGCGGTCGACGACCCGACGGGGACTTGGCCGAGCATGCAAGTCGCTCTTGAGACGCTTACCCCCGCTCCCCAGCCGTTCGCAGGCATCGGCACCCCCTGGACGCCGACGGTCACGTTTCGCGGCCCGATCCCTGCCGAGGCGCGGAGCGGATTCTCTGTACGCGTCCGTGCCGACACCCGCCTTCATCGCTCGACGGAGACGGCCGTGGCGCTCGGACCGACGGTCTGGTCGCAACGTGTCCGAATCGCGCTCGAGCGCAAGAGTCGCGATGAAATCGGCTCTATCGCGGTGGACGCAGGACTCAAGAACGCCGACGGGACTCCTTTTTTCGTGCGCCTCCGAATGAAAAGGCAGACCGGCGAGCGGCAGTGGACACACGACGTGGTCCAGCTTTCCGCGCGCGAGGACGGCACGTTCTTGGGCTCCGTCCCGACCGGGCGGCACGAGTTCGGTCTCGAAGTGGAGGTGCCATTCAAGACGTTCGCCGTCTGGAAGGGCGACTTGGAGATCGCGGTCGGCCGGGAAACTCCATTCCGCGTACCGTGGCCCGCTCACGGGCGGGTTCGCATCCGGCTCGGATCGGAGCGGGTTCCGATCGGCAATGGAACCGTGACTCTGGAGTCCGCAGACCGCAAGACGGGTGCGACGTGGACCGGTCCCGCAAAAACCGCGGAAATCTGGGCACCGATCGTTCCGGTGGGTACCTGGACTGCGATTTGGCAAACGGGTGTGCGACGCCCGGGGGACCCGCTTCCGAAGGCCACTTTCGATGTCGTGGCGGGTGAACAGGTCACGGTCGATCTGGTGCCGTGATCCGGTCGTAGCCGGCCTCAAGCATCGACGTTGCCCTCCGTTCTGCGTGGTGGCTAGGTGCGATCGGAATCCCACGGTCTCGGGCCGAGAGGAGAGCCCGTACGGCGGTCGAAAGGGCGTCGGGCGGGAGCCCCGCGAGCGCGAGCGCTTGGAGGGCGGCGGCGACGTCGACAGAACCGGAATCGGCCCCGACAGCCCCCGATCGAGGCAAGCCGCGGTCAAGCGGATCTGCAAACGCATCGCCAGCTGGCCGTAACGCCTCGTTCTCGACGGCGACGCTGTGCTTCACACGCACGAGTTAAGGGGTCCTGCCCGAGTCCCTTTGCGCCCACCACCCGAATTCGACGCGCCAACGACATCCAACTCGTCGCTATCGGCGTCTTCCGTTTCTCTCATCTCGTGGAATTCCGACCGGTCCGGATGGCCGGAATTGGCTGGATTTACCCCCGTTCGCCCCCTCCTTGGCAAGAGTTAGTCAAGCGGGAATTGTCCTTCGCGGACTCGGGCGCGAGCGACGCGCCGAGGTCGGGAAGGTCCGCGCCGTCGATCGGAACCCTTCTTATTGAGGCGTAGATCCGCCAGCCTTCTCAAGGCACTTCTTGAGCTCGTCCAGTATCTGCACCTGGGTGGACACTACTTCCTCGTATGTGCCGTACAAAACAAGAAGACCAACTAGGCCCCCGAGCGCTCCTGTCATCGATAGGCCTACCGACATTGCAGCGCCTTTTATTGCTGTACCACCGAGAGCTCTCAGTTTTCTCTTCGCTTCGTCGAGGCACTTCTGCTCCTCAGGAGACATGTCCCCGTTGTTTGGCGCAAATACCGGACCTCCTCCAGTGAAGATGACACCCAACTCAACAGGCATCGCTCCAATCCGAGAAGGAGCAAACTGAATGGTCCTGTCAAGATCGCCGATATCGGGGAAATCTACCTTGCCGTTCTCAAAACTAACTCGGTCTAGCCTGCCATGTCTTTCAAACTCCAGTATGCCTCTCTTCCCATCACCTTTTATCCTGTAGGAAACGGTGACATCGCCGGACTCGAACGTTACGCGCCAGTTTAGCCCGTCGATCTTGAGAACTAAGCGTTCTCGCTCGCCTCGGCCCGCTCGTTCAATTATGGCCTCTTCTTTGTCGTCAATGACCTCACGAGTGGCAGCCCATCGCTCGTTGCCAAAATCCATTGAGATCTCGGTGCGCATCTCACGTCTCCCTCATTTGTGGGGTGCCAGAAAACCCTTCCGCTTTGGCTGGTCGAGCAGCGCCAGGTCGCCCGACGCAGCGTGCCGGATGTCGTGAACGTTGTTGTCATGGTCGTACTCAGAATCAGTCTAGCCGCTCGGCGCAGCTCGCGCCATAGGTCATCGAAAGGGGGGCTCCGCCGCCGCCCCACCCGATGTCCACCTCGTGCAAGACGGTGGACTCCGGCTACGGAATGACGCTTCGCTGACAAGTCGCAAGGTCCGGGATGCGCGCGGGGAGCGGTGGTGGTGTCGCTGGAATGCCAACGAGGAAGCGCGCCCAACGCAACCCAGAGGCGGCCACACGGCTCCTCGAAATCCTCCGCGAACGACGCGCCCGTGCGATGGCTCGGCTACACGCGTGGCTCACGGTTCCCGTCGCGCAGGCGGAGGCCGCACGGACTCGCACGCGCGCCGGCCGCTCGGGCGGGTTCCCGCCGTAGCCATGGTCGTCACAAGTGGCGACTTCGTCGTCGCGTCGTGGCCGCGGCGATCGGCGCCGACCACTTTGCCCGCCATCGTGCCCGTAGAGCGTCCGCACCCTGCGTCTCTCTTCGTCATGCTTCGCAACGGGCTCGTCGGCCTCGAACGCGCAGCGGCCAACGAGTTGCGAAGGGAGACGCGCGATGATGAAGCAGAACTGAAGCGGCCGAGCGCGTCCGGCCCCTGCTCCTTCATTTTGGGAGGCCGGATGGCCGAGCGTCACACCGAGGAGAAGCCCACATCGCTCGTTCTCATGCGTGTGCCTCGTCCTCGACGCGCCGATCGCTTCAGAGAGTTTCACTACTTCGGAGTCGCACGAAACTGGGCGTCGAGCATTGTCTCCTGGACCGTCGTGACGGAGACATCCTTGAACTCGACGTCGTCATAACCGGGGATTCTCACCATCACGTCGTAGCGG
>JANNRO010000716.1:0-7005 GCA_031401505.1 Planctomycetia bacterium | reverse complement strand
GGCCGTGCCCCGTGGCTTCTACCTGCGTGACGACGCCGACGGATGCTGGCTGCGAGCCTATGTCGCCTCCGACGACTGGAACTTCGGGCCCGAGGAACGGCTGGCACTCGTGCGTCGGTGGTCGCCGTGACTCGGTGGTCGACGAAGGAACAGGCTCGATGACGGCGTCGCGTCGCTTCACCGGGCGACGAACGCACGTCCGGGGGACTCGCGGCGCATTGATCTGATTTCGGTGCATTCCGGATCTTCTGTGGTCAATTCCGTTTCATGAAAACATCACGCGTCACGGGACTGGGCGGGGTCTTCTTCAAGGCGAAGAATCCGACGAAGCTGGGCGCTTGGTACAAGAAGCATCTCGGGTTGCCGATCGAGGGGTGGGGCGGCTGCGCGTTTCCATGGCGCGACGCCAAGAACCCGAAGAAAAAAGGATCGACGGCGTGGAGTCCGTTCGATGCCGCCACGAAGTACTTCGGCCCCGGCAAGCAAGTCCACATGGTCAATTATCGTGTCGCCAGCCTGAAAAAGGTGCTCGTGGCATTGCGGAAGGAAGGCGTCTGGATCGACCCGAAGGGGATCGAGGCCTCCGAGTTCGGCAGATTCGCGTGGATCAAGGACGGCGAGGGCAACCGCATCGAACTCTGGGAACCGCCGAAGGGTTGCTGAAGTACATCGCGGAAAGGCGACAGCGGCGCATCGGAATGTCGATGGTCGTCGGACAGGCAGTCGTGCCGCGCAACCGCGTCGTCGATCGCATCGACGAGATCGACGTGGACCGACGCGACACTGATACCGTCCCCGGCCAAGCCATCTCCTCTGGAGGCCAGCCATGAACGACGAGCAAGTCGCGGTGGTCAGGGACTGCGCGAGCCAATCGGCAGCCGCAAAGGTCCACTTCGGCGACGTCGTCGCGCGCCTCGCGAGATCGGGCATCGAGCGCTATCACGCGGACTACAGTCGCCGAGAGAACACGTTCTACGCACCGGATGGCAGTTCGTGCGTGGTCCCGATGTCTCACGAGCCCACGACGATCGCCGAGACGTTCTCCCCGTCGCAGGTCGAAGCGGCAGTCCGCCAGGCGCAGAAGGGCGAGATCATGTACCCGCAATTCACGCGCCTCGCGCTTGCGGCGGGCTGCGTCGGCTACTTCGTCCAGATCACGGGCAAGCGCGTGCAGTACTTCGGTCGAAACGGGGACGTTCACACGGAGTGGTTCCCCGGCGCGAAGCCGCCGTAGTTCTGCGTCTCCCGGTACAGGTCCTGTCGTCGATACCGTCGCCTCACCGTTGCGACGTAGCCGACGGCGAGACCTCACCTTATGACGTCCCATTCGTCCGGCAATGCCAACGGTTGCCAGGCTCCCGGAGGTCTCCACGCCTCCCATCCAGTAGGCCAAGGGGGGGCCGCGACTACGCGCTCCCCTTCGGCCCTGATCGCAGCGGCGGCCTCGTCGTCGAAGACACCGAGTCCTCGCGCCTCGGCGAAGTCCTCCTCGTCCTTCCACCGCCATCGACCATCGGGCTCCACCCAGATGTCGAGCGCCCAGTCGGTCATGTCGTACCCCAAGGGACTGCGACGAAGCGGCGACTGGAGGTTGACGTACCAACCAAGGAACGACCACGACTCGTCCCAGAAGAGTTCCAGCGAATGGGCCTCGCCGGGACGAACCAACAGCAGCATGTGGGTGCGCGCCCACACGAACGCCGTCGTCGGGTCGCCCCGAACCCAGCGATCGAGGTACTTCCCATCGCCGTCTCGTTGGACGCTCCGCCCTTGACTGCCGGGGCGACGATAAAAGATCAAGCGACCTGCGTCCTCTGCCACGAAGTGTTGCGAGATCGCGAAACGGACCTGCCCACGGTAGACGCTTCGGAGCAAGACCGGATCGCCGGGTCTCATGAGCCGCGAAGTCTACTCCGGCGGCCAACCCTTCGGCACGTCCGGCGGCTTCACCCACGTCGACCCCTTCGAATTCACGATGAGGAACGACGCCACCAAGTCCTCCCGCTTCCGAAGCGCCTTCAGGGCATCCGACAGCGCCTCGACCTCCGGCGTGGTCAACCCCGCCGTCTCGATGATCAGGACGGTCGAGAAGTCCTTTGACGTGCGCGTCGAGACGTTGACGACACGCGGTTCGAAGCGACGGGCTTCGTCGGCGAGGGCGGCGAAGTCGGGAGCGAGGTCGTCGGTCACGCTGTCTCCAAACAGACCACATGCCGCGAACCGGGAGGAAGCGTCCGATCGTTCCCGCATCGCCGCACGACGATATCGACGGGTGGCGAGTTGCTTCTTGACGGCGACCGGTCCACGGCGGAAGCCCGACCGGCGGCCGCCCCCGACACCTCCGCCCCGACACGTTGGCGCGGAGCTACTTCTTGCGCGTCGCCTTGAGCGACATCGTCGGCTTCTCGCTGCCGCCCATGTGCGAGACCCACGTGAACTCGTTCTCGCCGGTGATCGTGATCGTGTCTCGCGACTCGACCGGGCCCGCGGGGCCCTGGAACGAACCCTTGAACGTCCAGCACTTGCCCTTCTCGTTCTCGACCCCGTCGGAGACGAGGAGACCGGTGCCATTCGAGTCGATCCACATGCTGAACCACTTCTTCGTGCCGTTGTCGAAGCCGATGATCCCGCGGCCTTCGAACGGCATTCCCATCACCGATCCGCGCACCTCCTGCCGGAGGTAGCGATCGCCGAGAATCATCCCGATCGACGAGGTGCTCTCCATCTTCATGGCGCCGCCCGCGCCGCTCATCTCGCCGGCCACGGTCCACTCGCCGACGAGCCCCTTCAGTCGCGCGTGCTCCTCGCCCGGCTGGCCGAACGTGACCCAGTCGTTGCCGGCCGCGGGCTTGGGCGCGTCGTCCGAACAGACGGAGCGTCCCACCCAACCGATCGCCATCGCCGCCACGGCCGTCAGGGCAAAACCTCGAATTCTCACGATCGTGTCCTCCGAAGGAGTGTGAACGGGGGGGGATTCAAAGCAGATCCAAGAACGCTCTGCCTCCGCGGTCCGGCAGGCTCACTTCGCGCCGACGTCCACGAGTTTCTGCTTGTAGGTGTCGTACGCCGCGAGGAACGCGTCGCGGTGCTTGGCCCAGTTCTCGCCGGTCGAAGTCTTCAATGCGTCGAACTTCTGCTCGACACCGTGCCACGCCGACTCGAGTTGCTCGGACGCCTGGGCACTCGTACGTGCCGCCGACGCCTTGCCTCGGCGAGTTTCTGGCTCAACTCTTCGAGCTTCGGCGCGGCACCCTTGACGAAGTCGTCCTTCTTCTCGACGCCCCACGTCTTCATCGCGTCCCAGGTTTCCGAGAACTTCTCCTGGAGCCGCTTCGCCGCAGGTCCGGTGTCACCGCACCCGAGGAGCGGCGACCCAAGACTCGCCGCCGTCGCGAACGCCACCATCGCAGTCCAACGCATGGGAATTCCTCCGGGGGGGAGCGGCGAGCGTACCCGGCGCCACGCGCGAAGCCATCCGGGCCGCGGTCGACCCGACGATCGGACCGGTCAGGACGTCGCCACGCTCGAACCCGAGACCCGCGGGGCCGCTCCTACGACGGTCCCGGCCGAATGCGGAGCAGTTGGTTCCCCGTGACGACATAGCCGCCCGGCGCGACGACGTACTCGTCGCTCGTTGCTCGCTGGTCGTTCATGTCGCTCATGCGCACCGTGACCATCCGATTCAATTCCCTGGTCAATCGATATCCGGTGAATCCGGTCCCCGGCTCGACGAACGGCTCCCAGTCGCCATTGCCGGCCCGAACCACTTCCAAAAATCGGGTCGGGGGAACGTGGATCTCGATCACATCGGGCGACCGAGCGAGTCCACCGCGCGCCACCCACCCCGTCACACCGACGACGGCGACGAGGCAAAGGGCGGCAGCAACGATTCTGGAACGAGCCACGTCGAAAACTCCGAGCAGACAACTTGTCAACGCACTGGAGCCTACTCCGCTTCCCGGGGCGGTTTCGCCTCATCGCCGATTTGACGCCACGCCTCACGGCACATCGCCGATCGATGACGACTTGGTTGTCGGGCCTAAAGTCCCCCTCGGTCATCTCGCCCACGCGGTGATGTCGTCATCCGTGTTCGGAACTCCATCGGGTCCGCTCGAGAAGAGTTGGTAGCCGCCCGCCTGCGCGAACGCGCCGCCCGCGTTGCGCCAGGGCTTGGGGTGGACCGTCGCGCCCGCGTTCGCCTTGGAATCGGCGCCGTTGATCACGCTCGGCGGACTCCGCTCCGCCGCCGCGTACTGGGCGTCGGTGAAGTAGTTCAGCGGATTGCCCCAGTCGTCCTTCACTTCGTGGAGATCGGCCACTCCGCTCCTCGCGAGCGGCGTGTCGAGACGATCCCCGTCGGAGTTCATCAGGTCCCCGTCGATGTCGGAGTTGTGATCGAAGCCCCTCATCGACAGGCCCTGGACGACCGCTTCGTTCTCGGCGTTCGTCGTGTTGGGCGGCACGGGCTTTCCGATCGTCAGCGGGAGTCCCAGCCGCCGGAACTGCTGCATGTCGCTCGGCAGCGTCATCTGGTAGACCCCGCGCCATGCATCGATGCCGGTGCGCAGCTTGGCCAGCAGCGATTTCGTCTTGATCACGGGGGCATTCGTCGCGAGGAGGCTCGCGAGCCCGAGGGAGAGGCCGACGAGGACGGCGATGATTCCCATGACGACGAGAATCTCGATGAACGAGAAGCCACCACGATGGCGCCGGGCGACGGAAGTCGCAGACCGGACGGCCGACCGCCTCGACGGGGACGACGGGATGACGTTGGGCATGTGAACCTCCGATGCACGCGGAGCAAACGGCGTGCGCGAGCGATGGGCGTCGGCGGCCCCGAGTCTCCTGGCGAACTCACGTCCGAACGGTAAGGGGTGGGCTCGAACGCCGGATCGTGCGTATCCAGCCATGGACGGGGTCGGAGTACGGACCGGGAGAGGCGGCCGTCGGACGCCGGTCCCGTCGCGCCATCGAGCCAGACCGCTAGAGTGACCGCCGACCACTCTTCGAGTCCTCGCCCCCCCATGAGCCAACCCCGCGAGCACCCGTCGCCTTCGAAGGCACCGTCTTCCATCTCCCGGGCATTGAGTACGCTGATTCTCCGCCTCCCCGGCTCCGACGAGCGGGTCACGGCCGACCCGAAGTCGCGGGCACGTGCGTTGGCGACGGCCGCCGCCCGGAAGGCCGGCGCGATCTCGACGGGGCTTTCACTCCCTCCGGGCCCGGTGGGCATGCTCACCATCCTTCCCGACCTCCTGGCGATCTGGAATCTCCAGTCGAAGCTCGTTGCCGACATCGCGAGCGCCTACGGGAAGACCGCGTTCCTGACGCGGGAGTCGATGGTCTATTGCCTCTTCAAACATGGCGGCGCCGCGTTGCTGAGGGACGTGGTGGTGCGGACGGGCGAACGCTTCGTCGTCCGGCCCACGACGCTGCGCGTGATGCAGAATCTGCTCTCGAAGGTGGGTGTCCGGACCACGCAGCGCGCGCTCGGACAGACGCTCGCGAGATACGTGCCGCTGCTCGGCGCGGCGGCCATCGGAGCCTACGCCTACTACGACACGTCCAAGGTCGCGGCGAACGCCATCGAACTCTTCTCGTCGGAGATCGTCATCGATCGGGGTGCCGGCAGCCCGCGTCCAGACGGCGCTTGATCGACCGCCCTCGGACCGCGGGAATTTCGCTCCCCCGTCACTTCGCGATCGGCATCTGCCACAGGGTGCTTTCCGCCGCATCGCGGACGTGGAAGTCCGCCTTGCCATCGGGGTCGTACTTCAACAGGAAGCCGGTTCTCCCGGCGGACTTCAATCCCCCGCCCCACGTGATCGTGCCGTCCTTCCAGATCCAGAAGCCGGCGTGGGACTGTTCGTTCTGGGCGCCTGGGCCGCCCCAGAGACCGAGGCCCGTTGCACCGTCGGCCGGTGCGTCCAGCATCAACGCCTGCGTTCGCTCGGCACTTGCCGTCAAATGGATGCTCGTCCCGCGGTCCGACGACGCGAGTCGCAGGCGCTGCCGCCCCTCGGGGCCGCTGAACCCGAGAGTCGCACCGCTGGCGTCTTCAAAGCCAAGGATCACCCGCGGCACGCCGGCGGCGTCGCGTAGCGTGATTCCCTCGGTCCCTCGGTCGCTCGCTTGGATCACGACGCGGTCACGCCCTTTCGCGTCCTCTACGACCAGCCCGCGCACGCGCACGATCCCGTCCGCAGGGATCGGTACACCGCGCTCGACGGCCGCGAGGCGGCTCTCGAGCGCCTTCAGTCGATCGTTCAGGTCGGTCGTGTCGCCGGCTCGGGCCCAACCTGCGATCGCGACCACGACGACGACCGCAAACAGGAAGGTAAAGAACTTCATCTGGCGTCCCTCCGGATTCGAACGACGGCGATATGGTAGTCGTTCGGAGAGGTCGGTTTCGCGCGGACCGATGCCGCCCCGCCGAACGATGGTTGCCACTACACTTCGAACAGAGCGAGGAATCCGCAGTCTCTGCAGATGTGCGCGACGGTCCGCACGCGGGGAAGGGATGACTCGGCGAGCAAGTCCAGGGGTTTGAGTTTCCTCTTCGGGTCGGCGTCGGCCTTCGGCATGAAGCGGACGACGACCCGATCGGGCAGTTCGCTCATCGAGGATCGACAGAAGGGACAGGTCCGGCTCGGACTCCTCGAAGACTTGACGATGGGCATGGCGTCTCCTCGTCGGGCGAGTGTAGGGCATGGTCGTTCCATGCGAGCGGTCCCGGTTCGTGGGGTGGGCCGCGACGCGAATCGCGCGACTCGCTACGATCGTGGATGTGAACCAGCCTCGACAGGTCACGCTCGGGAACGCCGTTCGATGACGCGTCGCACGATCGGCACCACCGCCCTCCTCGTTGCATTGGCATTGGCCGGGTGGCTGGTCTCCCGCAATCTGAAGACGCCCATCGACAACCCGGACGTCGAAGCGCCCCCGCCGCCCCCCGAAGACGACACGTTGCATGGTGCGCCGATCGGACTTCCGCCGGGTACGCAG
>JANNRO010000715.1:0-6116 GCA_031401505.1 Planctomycetia bacterium | reverse complement strand
TCGGAAAGCGACCGATCGAAGCCCGCGTCGTCGGACGTGGTCCCGAGGATCAACCCCTCGCCGGTTCGCGGGACCGCGTAGGCGAGCCCGCGCTTGACGACATGAGTCAAATGGCCGTCGGGCGCCTCGATGCGAACCAATTGCCCCTTGATCGGGCGGCTCGGAAGCGACACCCCCATCGTCCTTGCGAGCGCCTCCGACCAGGCACCCGCCGCGACGACGACCGCGTCGGCGGCGATCGCCTCCGCGCCGAGACGCACGCCGCGGACGCGACCCGCCGCCTCGACCAGATCGGTCGCGAGCCGATTCGACTGAACGACGATGCCCAGCGCCCGACAGGCGTCGAGGTACGCCGCGTGGAGGGCCCGATTGTCGATGCGGCCCTCTGGAACATGGAGGGCCGCGATCGCCTTCGGGGAGACATGCGACTCCAGGCGTCGGACCTCGTCACCTGAAAGGGGCCGGGACGGAAGTCCCGCCCCGCGATGGACGACCGCCCTCGCCTCGAGTGCGGCCGCGTCGGATGCGTCGAAGGCCAGGAGCAGCGTGCCGGCAAAGCGTGTATCGATGGGGCGACGGGACTCGCGTCCGAGCGCTTCGGCGGTTTCTGGCCAGTGACGCAGGGCATCTAGGCCGAGACGAAAGAGCGGGGAGTCGACGGCATGTTCGCTTCCGGCACCGAGAATCCCGGCGGCGGCGAGGGATGCCTCTCGGCCCCCCGATCCGCCGTCAATGACCGTCACGCGGGCGCCCGACAGGGCCGACGCGCGCGCACACGCAAGGCCAATGACTCCGGAACCGATGACGACGACGTGGCGGGGCACGCGGGCGATCGTATTCGGTGTGTCGATCGGACCGAGATTTGTGTGAAGACGCTTCACGGAAGCCTTGCGGAATATTCACCGCGGGCCTACCGTTTCTCATTCGGTTGGGCCGGAGGACGCACCGCGGTCGCGGTACGCCTCCCGCTCGGAGGTTACAGGCACATGCGAACGGCCATCACGACCCTCGCGCTCGTCCTCGCGACGGGCGCAGCGGGTGCAGGTTGGGCGAGGGCTGACGAAGGGACCGACGTCCGGTCCGAACTCGACGCGATGAAGCGCAAGCTCGAGGCGCAGGATCGCAAGATCCGTGAGCTCGAGAACAAGGCACCGACGTCCGACGAGGTGTCCGCCTCGGTCGCGCGCTATCTCGGCGCCATGCCGAGTTCGGCGCTGGTCGGCGGCGCCGACGGCGGCAGCGCGGGCTTCCCGCTCGGCAAGAAGCCGTTCATCAAGGAAGGGCCCAACAAGGTCAACTTCATCTTCCGCAACCAGGTGCGCTACTCGGCATTCCTGTATTCGGACGACGCGGTCGGCACGCTCTTCTCGCCGGGCAACCCCGGTGACAACCTCTCGGGCGAGGCGCCCCGCGACCGATCGGGCTTCGAGATCGAGCGCCTCTACTTCGGCATCGAGGGATCGGTCTTCTGCGAGGCGATCACCTACGAGTTGATCCTGAATTTCGACTCCGACACGAGCGGCAACGTCGAGAAGGAGTTCATGTGGCTCGACTGGAAGTATTCCGGCGAGCACCACGTCCGCGCCGGCACCGACAAGGTGGCGTTCACGTACGAGGAGCGGAACTCTTCCGGCGCGCTTGCGTTCGCCGACCGCAGCATCGTGACGAAGGCGTTCGCGCCGGGTTCCGACACGGGCGTCACCCTTTGGGGGTACCTCGGCGACCCCTGCGACTGCCCGAAGCGCTTCCTCTACAAGGTGCAGGCGTCGACGGGTGAGGGCCAGACCGAGGCGACCGGTTCCGTTTTCAACACGGACGCGTTCGACACGTTCTCCGACCAGCCGCTCTTCTCCGCCTATTTCGAGTGGAACATCACCTGCAAGGATTGGGCGAACGAGGAAGTCGACCACCGTGCGTGTGAGGATCGCTGCCGACTCGACGCGAGCCTGGGCGTCTGCGGGCTCTACGAGAACGACGACGACTCGTCGCACCGTGGCTGGGGCCTGCGTCTCGGTTCGTCGGGACGTGCCGATCGCATGGGCTACGGAGCGTGGTTCCGCGCGCGCTACTCGGGTTGGAACCTGCTCGTCGAGTACGCGGCACGCGAGGTCGACTATCAGGGCGGCAGCACGGCCCCGACCCAGACCGACTCCGGCGTCGCCGCGACGATCCACCATCGCTTCGCCGAGAGCAACTGGGGCATCGGCGCCAAGTACGCGATGATCTGGCTCGACGACGACTATTCGGTCGTCACGTTCGGGCCCAACGCCGTTCCGCTCGAGGACACGATCACGGAGTACGGCTTCGTGGTGAACTACTTCTTCTGGGACAACGGCAACAAGATCACGGCCGACGTGACGTGGGTGAACGACAACTCCGCGGTCAGCTCGTCGAGCGCGGGCTACCTGGTGGACCGCACCAAGGGCGTCGTGATCGAGGATGGCATGTTGCTGCGCATCCAGTGGCAGATTCAGTTCTAACCCCGGACACGAAGGACCGACCCATGCGCAAGTTGCTTTCCCTGTTCGTGCTCGGCATCGTCGCGACGACGCTCTCGGCCTGTGCGGACTGCGCCAACTGCATCAAGAAGCCGCCCTGCGAGCCCAAGCCGGCCTGCGTCGGCGCCAAGTGACGTAGTCATCGGATGCCGGTCCCGTCCCGGCCCCGCTCGGGCCGGATAAGGGTCCGGCGACGGGGCTCGGATCCTGCGATCCGGTCCGCGAAGCGGGCCACCGGATGTTCCCGGTGGCCCGCTTCGTTTGCACGCGACGCGTTCCGGCGGATGACGCCCGCGTCGACGGCGGGTACGCTGACGCAATGGCCCATCCGCCCCCCTCGCCGCGCGGCGTTCCGGATGCCGCGCGCTCGCCCCGGGCCCCCCGCTCGTCGTTGCGTGCGATGTGGGTGACCGTCGCCGTCGTCATCGTGGCGGTGGCGGGGGTCACGTGGGCGCTCAAGCGTGAGGTGACTCCACCCTCGACGTCCGCCGGTTCCTCACCCGAGCGCTTCGATCGCGCGCCGACGGGGCCCGAACTTCCGCCGACCGGCGATCCGGACCTGGATCAGTTGCTGCGCGATGCGCAGAACGACGTGCGCGAGAAGCAGGAGACGTTTCGACGCATTGAGGATCGCACGCGGCGGCTGGAGGCCGATCTCGCCCGAGCGCGGCTCGAGAAGACGGCCGCCGATCGTGCGAAGGCCGAGTCCGATGCAGCGATCGCCGCCATGAAGGGCGAACCAGGTCCCAAGTAGGGCTTCCGATCGCGCGGGTCGGACCCCGCGTGGTCCGCGATTTCAGGCCCCGCGCGCGTCGAGCATCGCCTGATCGATCATCTCGCGCAGCGCCCGTACCGTCGACGGCGCGTGCCCCGCGTAATGGTTGTTCACGTAGACGAACGAGCGCACGCCCTTCAACGCGAGCCCCGCGAGCAGTTTCGCCCAGCGCGTCATGCGGGCCGATTGATCGACGACGACCTTGTCCCAGGTTTTCGTCAACTTCTCGATCCCGTCGCGATCGCCCAGCAGGCGTACGTAGAGCGAGTCGCTCGTCACGGGATCGAACTCGCCGGTGATCTCGTCGCCGTGGGGCATCCACGCCTGATCGACGAGCACGACGCCGGCGTGGTGCTTCGCGCACACGTCGCGGAAGGCTTTGCGATACCAATCGCGATTGCGGATCTCGACGGCGAACGAAAAGCCCTTCTTCGGGAGGGCCTCGAGGAACGCGTCCAACCGGTCGAGGAAGGGCTCGGCACCCGCGAACGCCTTCTTGTTGAAGTAGGGGAACTGGAGCACCAGCGTGCCGAGCTTCGGACCGAGCCGCGACATCACCGTCAGGAACGTGTCCCGATCGCCTGCGGTCGCCGCAGGAACGAGCACCTTGGCGGGATCGGGCGACGCCGCGTCGCCGCCGTGGACGATCGAGCGGGGGAACTTGGCCGCGAGCAGGAAGTCTGCGGGCGTCTTGGCGCACCAACCGTCCACCGTGCGAGCCGACGGGATCGCGTAGTAGGTCGAGTCCACCTCGACGGTGTCGAACTCCAGGGCATAGAGCCGCAGGAACTCCGCGGGCGGCGTTCCCTCGGGGTAGTACGGTCCGACCCAGTCGGCGGAGGAGAACGACGAGGTGCCCAGCCGAATGGGGCCGCTGGGGCTGATCGGGCGGCGGGGCCCGCGTCCGACGCCGGCCGGACCGCCAACCGGTGGATCGTCATTCGGCGGATCGTCAAAGAGCGATCGCTGCACCGTCATGCCTCCGCGTCACGAAACGAACGGGGCCGGAACGCTCGTCGAGCGTCCCGGCCCCGGAGATGTCTACGCGAAATGCGTGTGCGATGCGATCAGCGGCAGCCTCGGCCGCCGCCGTAGTAGTAGGTCGGGGCGTAGTAGGTCGGGGCGTAGTAGGTCGTTGGCGCGCAATAGGTCGGCTGAGCGTAGTACGTCGTCGGAGCGCAGTAGGTCGGCGCCGGGGCACACGTCGGAGCCGAGTAGTACACCGGCGCGGCGTAGTAGCGGGGGGCGCTGTATCCGTAGGACGCGTACGCGTACGGCCGCGCATACCCGCCGTAGTAGCCACCGTAGTACCCGCGGTACCCACCGCCGTAGTAGCCACCGTAGTACCCGCGCGACCCGCCGCCGTAGTAGCCGCCATAGGACCGGCCCGAGTACCCGCGACGGGAGTACCCGCCGTGGAAGGCGGCGGAGGTCACGACCGACGCGCCGGGAGAAGCCGAGGCGGGCGGGGCCGCGAACGCCGTCAGCGCGACGGCGGCGAACAAGCCGAAGACGAAGGTGCGCATGGAAACCTCGCGATGGGGGACGGGGGAGGCGACGCGGCCTCTCGAAACCGTGAAGTACGGTACCACTCGTCAAGGGACGCGGGGCGAGGGGGCGATCACGTAACACGGTGGTGCCCGCAGGGATCGGTGTCGGAGCCTAGCGGGCGTAACTTGTGACCCTGCCGACGCTTCGATTCGGCACGCTCTTCGCAAATCGGTCCGGATCATGATTCGAATTCGTATCCCTTGCGGCACGCTCGTTCTCGCCTCGCTCGCGCTCGTCGTCGGCGCGTGCTCGGCGGACGACTATTGCGGGAGCGAGCGATGTGGCGGGAATCCGCCGAAGGCCGAGAAGCCGGCTGCCGCAAAGCCCGCCGAGGCGCCTCCCACGGCAACGGCTGCCGTTGCGACGGCCCCCGCCGAGCACGCGATCGACAAGAACGCGTCCCCGGCCGACATCGCTGCCGCGAAAGCGGTACACAACTACAAGCGGCTTTCTCCCAAACTCGCCCGCGGCGCGAGTCCCGAGGGCGATGCCGACTTCGCCGCGCTCGCGGCGGCCGGGATCAAGTCGATCGTGACCGTCGACGGCGCCGCGCCCGATGTCGAGGCCGCGAAGCGCCACGGGATCCGGTACGTCCACGTCCCGATCGGCTACGACGGAATCTCCCCCTCCGTCTCGCTCGAACTCGCCAAGACGTTCGACCAGTTGGCGCCCTCCGGGCCGATCTTCGTCCACTGCCACCACGGCAAGCATCGCGGTCCGGCCGCCTGTGGGATCGCGCTCATGGTGATCGACGGCGCGACGAACGACGACGTGATCGCCGACATGAAGTCGGCAGGCACCGACCCGAAGTACAAGGGCCTGTACGACACGCTTCGCACGTATCGCAAACCGACGCCCGAGGAATTGGCCGCCGCGAAGGCCGACATGCCCGAGGTCGCGCCCGCGGGCAGCCGGGGCGCCGCCATGGCGGCGATCGATCACACCTGGGACAATCTGAAGGTCGTCCGGACCGCCAAGTGGAGCGTTACCGCGAACCACGTCGACATCGATCCTCCGCACGAGGCCGCGATCCTGGCCGAGGGTCTGCGCGAGTTCGGCCGCCGCCCCGAGATCGCGGCCGAAACCGAGGCGTTCCGCAAGTTGCTCGCCGACTCCGAGGCGGCAGCGTGGGACCTGTCGAAAGCACTTACGAAGGGCGCGGTCGACGCCGTGAAGGCGGAGGCGGCCTTTACCGCCACGAACAAGTTGTGCACGGCCTGCCATGCGCAGTTCCGGGACAACACGCACCGGTAGTCGGGGAGCGGCCCGAACGCGGGCCCGTTTGAGCGGCG
>JANNRO010000714.1:0-4423 GCA_031401505.1 Planctomycetia bacterium | reverse complement strand
GCGGACGCGCTCCGGGCCGGCGCCGCAGACGACGCCGTCGTGCCCACGATCGAGAAACTGCTCTTCGATCTGAAGGTCGATCCGCCCAAGGACGCGAAGCCCGACGCGCCCCCGCCCTATGCGGGAATCGCGTCGAAGCTGTTCGAACTCCGTCCGATGGTTTCGGTCCGCCTCTCGATCGTCGGTTGGCTCGCCGACGACCTCGCCCGCGCGAAGGGGGACGCGACCCGTACCGCCCTGCTCGCGATCGAACTGGCCCGACACGTGTCGGTGGCGGCGAAACTACCGCTCCCGGACGGCGAGGCACCCCGCCTCGCCGCGACGGCGTTCGACCTGGCCGGAACGATGTCGGGACTCGCGAAGGACGCGTTCCACGCGGGCGACCCGATGCGGTTCGACATGCTCGCGGTGGTGGTGCGCCTGGGCGAGCGTGCGAGTGCGGAGGGGCACGATCGCCCCGAGGCGCTGACTGCGCTCGCGGAGGAATCGCTCGGGAAGGGGCGCTACGTGCTGGCCGATCATCTGGCCCGTCGTCGCCTCGCGATCTCGGACAGCCCCGGTGCCCGCCGCGTGTTGCGCGCGCTCCCGCCCGACGTCGGCGACTGAGGAATCGTCGGAGTCCGATGGGTCCCGCTCGCACGCAGGTCCGAGCAAGTTCTCGCACCCCGCCCGAGCACGAGGACCTCCGACTATCGGCGTTCCGCTGCGTTTCCCGATCGTCGCCCTGCGCGAACGGAGTCGGGGCTGCGTAGCGGGGGCACAGGCTACGGGTTCTTCGCGGGCGCCGATCGGGCGGCGGGTTTCAAGTCCGGCGCCGAGATCGGTGCGACGGCGAGGATGACGTCGCCCTCGCCGCGATCGTCGGGGTCGAACGCGAGTGCGGAGGTCGCGCTCTCCGACATCACGAGGAGTGCGACGCGGTCGGTCGGGCGCCGCGCCGTGTACTTCGTGATCGTGCCGAGTCGCGCCGCGACGTGGAAGCCCCCGACGACCAGGAGCACGCGCACGTCGGGATGCGCCGTGCGATGCGCCGCGACCACGTCGGCCATCGCGTCGTCCCACAACGACTGCGCCTTGATCAACTTCGCCCCGCGCTCCGCGCCCATCATGCCGTTGAATCGATCGAGATAGGGACCGGTCGCGACGCTCGTTTCGGCCGGCAGGAGCGCACGGTCGGCGGCCGAGAGGCCGAGGAGGTAGTCGGCGTAGGACTTCTCTCCCTTGCGATACTCGGTGACGAGTCGGCGGGGTGCGTTCGCGGCGAGCACCGCGATGCGATGCGTCCTCGCGAACTCGACGAGCGGTCGATGCGTCTTCTTGTAGGCCGGACCCTGTCGGGCGCGCACGAGAAACGCGGCTTCGGTGATCGTGCCCGCGAAGTACTCGTCGATCGCTCCCTGGACGTCTCGCTCGAAGAATTCGAGCGCGAGGGCGACGGGACGCGGGCCGACCGCCATTCCTTCGAGCGTCGTCAACTCCATCGCGGCGCCGACCGGATGACCGTGAAGTTCTCCGAATGCGACGACGTCGGCCTCCTTCGACGCGTCGAGAAACGCCTCGATGCTCGTGGCGGCGCCGGTCGCTCCGTCGTAGACGGCGAACTGAGGAGCCTGCGGTGACGCGCCGGCGACCGTCGCGATCGGGCTCGGCGGCGCGGCCATCGGGACGGCGACGACGCGCGCGCAGGGATCGCAGCACCGTCGGTCGCTCGCGCATCCGGCGAGCGCGAGGGCGACGAGGACCGAGATCGCGGTCATGGCGTTCATCAAGGCACTCCGGCCGGGGGAAACGGTAGCGGATCGCCCGCCTTCTTACCAGCGACCGAACGCGACCCGCGGGAGGACACCGGAATCAGGTGTCCGAGTTCGATGGATGACAACTGCGTGTTGCCCGTGAGCGCGCGAAGCGCCGATGTCGCCCGATCGCCGCGAAGCGAGGCGACGACCGCGCGAAGCAGCCCCGAATCGGCGCCCGGGACCCGGCCCGCACCCGTCGGACGTCCGGCCTGCGCGCGGATGACGTTCACGTGATTTTCGGCGACGAACGGCATGCCCTCGGGAACGAGGGCCGCTCGAATCGTTCCGCGCCCGACGGCACCGGTCACGCGATTGACGACGATCGCGGGACCGACGTCGGGCGACCGTTCGCGCACGTACGAAGGCCGGGCGGGGTCCAGCGCGGGCGCCGCGATCTCGAAACTCTCGCCGATGTCGTGGGCCCAGACCAGGCGGACGGTGCCCCTCGTCGGGCGTATCCGCAGATCGGCTCGTCGTTGGTTCCAGACGCAGCGCCCGGTCCGGACGCCGAGACCGAGTTCGGACAGCGTTCGCCGCCCGCGGAGCAGCGCGCGCAGCGTCCCGGGACGCTCCAGGAAAAGGGGCGTCGGCTCGTCACGACCGAGGCGGGCCCTGAAGACGTGCCGGTCGGACGTGGGCCCCTTCCTGAGCACGAGCAGCTGAACCGCCTGTTGCGCCCCTTCGAACAGCGCGGCGTCGTCGAGAACGTGGAGTGCCTCGATGGTTGCGCTCCCGAGGATGTGACCACGCAGCCTCGCGAAGTACGCGCCGTTGTTCATCGAAGGGGGCACGACGAATGCCAGCACGCCTCCGGGCTTGAGCGCCGCCAACCCGAGCTGGAAGAACATCGCGAACACGTTCGGGCGTCCCGAAATGACGTCGCCGTAGCGCGCCGCGAGGCGAGGCTTCGCGCGGACTTCGAAGTAGGGAGGATTGCCGACGACGAGGTCGTACATCGGCCGGGGCCGGACGGTCAACGCGTCGCAACGCGTCACGCCCGAGAGTCCGTGCTCGTCACAGGCGATCGCGACCAGCGATGGGTCGATTTCGTAGCCTTCGACCCGTGCGCGCGGCTCGCGCTCGAGGACGTCGAGGAGAAACTCCCCGGTCCCTGCACCCGGATCGAGCACGCGCATGCCGGGCGTCAACTTGACGAGATCGAGCAGGCGGGAGCGAACCGGCTTCGGCGTGAAGTACTGCCCCCGGCGGTGGCGGACGGCGGCGGACAACTCGGCGAGCACGCGGAGCGTCGCCGGTCGAAACATGAGGAACGACGCGGGGGCGATCCGTGGACCGCTACGCTAGTGTGCGCCCGATGCCGCGCGCGTCGGACGCGTCGGATCGGCCGCGTACTCGCGCGTCTCTTCGACCGTGGCCCCGTCGATGCCGAAGACCACGAGCCTGGACGGCGCGATGCGCTTGGCTGCCCACTCGCCGAGCACGATGCCTTCCGCCTTCGTGTCGCGCACGCCGACCAACTGCGGGGCGACCGAACGGATCACGTCGTAGTGCAGATCGAGACGGGGACGAACGGCGACGGTGTTCATGGGCCCGTTTCTACCCGGCGACGCCCACAGTGTCGCCCCCGGAGGCGAGGCTTTGCCGGTGCCGCGTCGCCCCGCCCGTCCCCGTTCCCGATCGCGCGGGAAGGGCGTGCTCCCGTCGCTCGTGGCGGTCCCCGACTACTGGAACCGTACGCGACACGGGGCGGTGAATCTGCTCTTCCTGGCGCCCTTTCTCGCGATCTACCTGCTCTGCTGGTGGTTCGTCGGCGACGGCGTCGAGACGCAGGCCGCGGCGTCGCTTCGAGGGCTCCTGCAGGTTCTCGGCGATCGAGGGTTGAAGATTCTCAGTCTGGCGACGTGTGCCGCGGTGGCGATCATGCTCCTCCTGCGCCGGCGAGCGGCGACGGCCGATGCCGCGGTGTTCCCCGGCATGCTCGTCGAGGGGCTCGCGTACGGGTTTCTCCTGCAACTCGTCGCCGGCGCGTTGTCGCGCGTCCTGCCGATCGGGACGTGGCTGCTCGCGGCGCCGTTCCTTCCCCAATTGAGGAACCTCGGTGTCGCGGTGGGGGCCGGGATCTTCGAAGAGTTGCTCTTTCGAGGCATCCTCTGCTACGCGCTCTTCCGCGCATTGAAGGACGTGGTCGGTGCCGATCGGTTGAGCGCCGGTGCGCTCGCCGTCGGGATCGCCGCGTACCTCTTTTCGGCCTACCATCATTGGGGCGCGGCCGGAGAGCCATGGGACGCGGTCCGCTTCACGTTTCGGTTCCACGCGGGCGTCGTGCTCGGCGTCATCTTCCTCACCCGGGGGCTCGGCATCGCCGCCTTCGCCCACGGCTTCTACGACGCGTTGGTGCTGCTCGGGTAGCGCTCGCGGATTCTTGCGAACCGTCGGGTGCCGTGGCCGTTGCCCTTCTCATCCGCCGGGCCGTAGGCACCCCCCCGCGCCGCAGACCGGAGAACCCGCATGTCGACTCGCTCCCGCCGTTGGCCGTCGATTTTGGCACTCGCCGTCGTCTTCGCCCTCCCCTCGCGGGGGGGGGGGGCCCGGGGCGGGGGGCGGCAACCCACCCCGCCCCCCGCCCCCGGCCGGGGGGGGGGGGGGGGGGGGGAGGGGGGGGGGGG
>JANNRO010000713.1:0-8218 GCA_031401505.1 Planctomycetia bacterium | reverse complement strand
GTACTCGCCGTCCTTGCGCTGCGTGTCGATGATCGCGGGCTTCATCGCCGCCTCCCACTTCTTCCACGATTCGCCACCGACCTGGAACATCGCGAGCGTCGCGTAGTACCAGTAGTAGATGTCGATCGAGCCGTCGGCCGGGTTCCACGTCGGAAGGAGCGCGGCGCAGAGTTCGGCGCCACGCTGGACCGGGGCGGACGTCTTCGGGTTCTCGCCGAGGAAGATCCGCGCGAGCACCCCCACGGCGGTCATCGACTCCGACTTGTCCGCGGGAAAGCGATCGGAGAGCGCCTCGGGACGGGCGGGGCCGCTGCCCCGCTGCTGGTAGCCGACCCGGCCGGTGTCGGGATCGGTCATTTTCTCGACCCACGCCCCGATGCCGTCGAACGCCTCGTCGTCGAAGGTGAGCGGCACCGCGCGCCCGGCCTTCGCCTCGCCCGCGTTGATGAGTTTCGCGCTCTTTAGCGCCATCATCATCCAGCCGGTGACGGAGGTGTCGTTGTCACCGGGCTTGACTCCGTACCTCCAGGCGAAGTACGGGTTGCGGGTGAGCGAAATGAAGTCGAGCCCCCGTTGCGCCGGTGACCGGTAGATCGAACTGCCCGTCATGCCATAGGCCTCGACCATCGCCAATGCCGCGATCGCGTGGTTGTAGACGTAGTGGCCCGAGGATCGGCTGCCGAAGCACCCTTCGGCGTCCTGTGAATTGCGCAGGTACTTGAGCCCCTGTCCCACGACCCGGCCGAACCGGCCCTCGGATCGGCTGGTGTAGCCGGCGCCCAGGAACGCGAGCAACGAGAGCCCGGTCACACCGACATCGTAGGCGGCCTTGCCGAGGCCGTCGGGTTCCACACCGTCGACGAGTTTGCCGTCGCACCAACGATGATGGCCCGCCGCTTCCCATCCGCCGTCGGCGGACTGGTGGGCCGCGAGCCAGCGGAGCGCGTCCTCGACGGCGTCGTCACCGACGTGGCGGCGTCGCGGTCCGCCGACCGAGCGCCGGGGCCGGGAACCGCCGATCCCGTCGCCGAACCGACTCCCCGAGCCGCCGCCGGGCCCGATGAGCGAATTGCGCATCGGGCCGTCGAAGTCGGCGTCCCCGGTGCCTTCGCCCCGAAGCGACGAGTCGGCCGGCATGTCGTTTTCGTCGGTGTTGCGGTCCGCGATCTCGCCGTCGGTCTTGACCACGGGCTCGATCGCGACGAGTTCGCTGGGCACGATCGACTCGACCGGGTCGTCATCGGGATCCTTCGGCGTCTGGGGCGGTAGATCGGCCGCGCCGATCTCCGAGGTCAGCATCCGCGGCATCGCGCTCGCGACCGACTCGGTCCGGAACATCGCCGACAACACCACGACGAGAACGTGGAACGCGATCGAGATCATCCACCACGGCGCCGAGCGCAGCGCCTCGATCATCTGCCGATCGAAATCGATCGACTCCATCGGGACCGCGCGACGCGATCCGTGTCGGGAACGAGCCATTTGACACCTCCTTTGCCGCACGGAACGGTGTGCGGCCGAAGGGGACAACGCGAGCCCGGGGTCCCGGTTCAGGCCATTCGACGGATTGGACTCGCGTGCAAACGAAGACGGCCGGAGCCCTCGGGCTCCGGCCGTCGCGTGCGCGATCGTCGAATCGGATCGCTATTTCTTCGACTCGAGCGTGGTGGCGCCGAACACCTTCGGATAGCGGGACCAGACCTCGAGACACATCGCCATGCAGGCGGTCGAATAGACGCGCCCGCCGTCGGCGCCCCACGGGTCGAGCGCGTCCCACGAGCCCTTGTAGTGGCAGAAATCGCCGTCCTTGCGCTGATGATCGATGATTCCGGTCTTCATCGCCGCTTCCCACTTCTTCCAGGGCTCGCCGCCGACCTGGAACATCGCGAGCGTCGCGTAGTACCAGTAGTACATGTCGATCGAGCCGTCCTGCGGATTCCAGGTCGGGGCGAGCCTGGCACAGAGATCGGCGCCCTTCTTGATGACGTCGCTGGTCTTCGGGTTCTCGCCGAGGAAGATGCGCGCGAGCATCCCGACCGCGGTCATCGACTCCGACTTCTCGGCGGGGAAGCGATCCTGGAGCTCCGAGGTGCGGGCCGGGCCCGTGCCGCGCTGCTGGTAGCCGACACGACCGGTGTCGGGATCGGTCATCTTGTCCACCCACGCCTTGATGCCCTCGAAGGCCTCTTCGTCGTACATGAGCGGCGGCGGGCGCGCGGCGGCGACCTCCGCCGCGTTGATCAGCTTGGCGCTCTTCAACGCCATCATCATCCAGCCCGCGACCGAGGTGTCGTTGTCCCCCGGCTTGACGCCGTAGCGCCACACGAAGTACGGGTTGCGGGTGATCGCGATGAAGTCGAGCGCCTTCTGCGTCGGGCTCTTGTAGATCGAACTGTTGGTCATGCCGTAGGCCTCGACCATCGCGAGCGCGGCGATCGCGTGGTTGTAGACGTAGTGGCCGCTGCTCCGGCTGCCGAAGCACCCCTCGGCGTCCTGGACGTTGCGCAGGTACTTCAACCCCTGCCCCACGACCTTGCCGAAGAGACCCTCCGAACGGTTCGTGTAGCCCGCGCCGAGGAATGCGAGGAGCGAGAGCCCGGTCACGCCGACGTCGTAGCTGGCCTTGCCCGCGCCCTCGAGACTCTCGGCATCGGACGCGGGCTTGCCGTCGCACCACCGGCGCCACCCTTCGCACTCCCAGCCTCCGTCGGGCGACTGGTGCGCCGCGAGCCAGCGCAGCGCGTCTTCCAGCGCGTCGTCCTTCTGCTGGCCGAAGGCGCCGGCGCGCAGGTTGCGATGGCCGCCGAACCCCTTCTTGCGACTGCCCGCACCACCGCCGAGCCCGATCAGGCCGTTGGTCGACGGCCCTTCGAAGGAGGAGTCACCGGAGCCCGCTTCGCCCAGCGACTCCTCGGTCGGCATGTCGTTGTCGGTCTCCTCGTGGTCGGAGACTTCGCGCTCGTCCACGAGGCTCGGCTCCTTCGCCTGCACGTCGGACTGGTGGATCTGCTCGATCTCTTCGGCCGTGACCGGCGGTTCGACGTCGGCCGGCACGTCGCCTTCGCTCATGCTGGCCGCCACGATCGGCGACGGAGCGGCGGGCGGCTTGTCGGACTGGAAGAGCGTCGAGATGACGACCACGAGCACGTGGAAGCCGATGGACATCATCCACCACGGCGCCGATTTCAGCGCCTCGTACATCTGCTGGTTGAAGTCGGCGGGTTGATCGAGCAGCCCCGCATGCACGTTGCGTTCGGATCGAGACATGGAACCTCTCCCTTCGGGCGGATCAATGGATCCGTCATCGTTGACGGGACACGGCTCTCACGCTTCCGACCACCGCGGGTCCCGGTGGTCGCGAGCGTCGGTCGCGTCCGAAGAGGAGAACGGACGCCACCGCCGAAGGTTCGCGGCGTTCGCGCCGCCATGCCGGCGCGAGTTGCCAGACTGCGCCGAAGGCGCCTGCGCGGAGCGCATGGCTCGGGATGCGCTCCCGGCCTACTTCGACTTCCCCATCACATGCGGATAGTGGAGTTGGTCCCACTCGTCGGTTCGAAACAGGACCTTGCCGTCCCCGAGCACCCTGTCGGTCGGACCATACGCGACGGTGGACAACTCGATGTCGCCGGAGTCGCCGGACGAGAGGTGAAAGTGGTCGTTGCCCTCGTGGAGCATCCCGAGTTCCTCTACGAATCTGTCGCGACCCTCTCGATTCATCCAGATTTCGAACTGGCCATCCGAACTCAAGTTCACGGTGACACGCGGCTTCATGGGCGACTCCTCATCCCGTGAGGGTACTCGCGGAGCGGCCCCCGATCGGCGACCCGCCGCCGAGGCGACGTCCGCCCTGCAGCATGCAAACGAAGGCGGCCGGAACCTCTCGGCTCCGGCCGCCCTGAATCGTTCCGCTTCCGTCAACCGAGGCTGACGCGGGCGCGAACTCGCGGCCGCCTAATGCTCCCCAGCCGCACCGAAGACCTTGTCATATCGGTACCAAACCTCGAGGCAGAGCGCGCAGCACGCCGTCGAATAGACACGGCCGCCGTCCGCACCCCACGGGTCGAGCGGATCCCACGAGCCCTTGTACTTGCAGAAATCGGTGTCCTTGTGCTGGACGTCGATGATTCCGGTCTTCATCGCCGCTTCCCACTTCTTCCAGGGCTCGCCACCGACCTGGAACATCGCGAGCGTCGCGTAGTACCAGTAGTACATGTCGATCGACCCGTCCTGCGCGTTCCACGTCGGAGCGAGCTTGGCGCAAAGTTCGGCGCCCTTCTTGATGACCTCGGAGGTCTTCGGGTTCTCGCCGAGGAAGATGCGCGCGAGCATGCCGACGCCCGTCATCGACTCCGACTTCTCGGCCGGGAAGCGGTCCTGGAGTTCGGAGGTGCGGGCCGGGCCCGTGCCGCGCTGCTGGTAGCCGACGCGGCCCGTGTCCGGGTCGGTCATCTTGTCGATCCACGCCTTGATGCCTTCGAAGGCCTCTTCGTCGTAGACCAGCGACGCCGACTTGCCGGCCTTCACGTCGGCCGCGTTGATCAACTTCGCGCTCTTCAACGCCATCATCATCCAGCCCGTGACCGACGAATCGTTGTCACCGGGCTTGACGCCGTAGCGCCACGCGAAGTACGGGTTGCGGGTGATCGCGATGAAGTCGAGACCCTTCTGGGTCGGGCTCTTGTAGATCGAGCTGCCCGTCATGCCGTAGGCCTCGACCATGGCGAGCGCCGCGATCGCGTGGTTGTAGACGTAGTGGCCGGTCGAACGGCTGCCGAAGCAGCCCTCGGCGTCCTGGACGTTGCGCAGGTACTTGAGTCCGTTGCCGACGACCTTGCCGAACGGCCCTTCCGAGCGGTTCGTGTAGCCGGCGCCCAGGAACGCGAGCAGCGCCATGCCGGTGACACCGACGTCGTAGACGGCCTTGCCGGCGCCCTCGAGGCTCTCGCCCTCGGCTGACGGCTTGCCGTCGCACCACTTGCGCCACCCCTCGCACTCCCATCCGCCATCGGGGGACTGGTGCGCCATCAACCAGCGCAGCGCGTCTTCGACCGCGTCATCGGACTTCTTGCCGCCACCGCCCGCACGCAGGTTGCGGTGACCGCCGCGGCCCTTGAACGCGCCGCCCGCGCCGCCACCCAACCCGATGAGGCCGTTGTTGGACGGTCCCTCGAAGGGCGAGTCGGAGATGCCACCTTCACCGAGCGATTCCTCGGTCGGAAGGTCGTTGTCGGTCTCGTTGTGGTCGGAGAGTTCGGCGTCCTTGACCGTCGGCTCTTTCGCGACGACGTCGGACTGGTGGATCTGCTCGGTCTCTTCCGGAGTCGGCGGGAGCTCGGGCTCCGGCGGCACTTCGGACGCCGCCATCGACGTCGTCATCGGCGGGTTGGGCGGGGTGATGACCTTCTCGGTCGTGAACAGCATCGAGATCACGACGACGAGGACGTGGAACCCGATCGACATCATCCACCACGGCGCGGACCGCAGCGCGTTGTACATCTGCTCGTTGAAGTCGGCGGGCTGGTCCATGAAGCCCTTGCGCATGTCGGTCCGCTCTTCGCGTGCCATCGTCGTACTCCGAAACCCCCGAAGCGCGGGGGTGTGAACTGCGGGGGTCCAAACGGGAAAACTCTCGAGGCGCGTAGGCCCCCGGAGGGTAGGCCCAGGGAGGC
The DNA here is from genome assembly GCA_031401505.1 of Planctomycetia bacterium. Classification (GTDB taxonomy): domain Bacteria; phylum Planctomycetota; class PLA2; order PLA2; family JAEUHO01; genus JANNRO01. The sequence goes on along the minus strand of JANNRO010000713.1, from coordinate 2,549 downwards.
CAGACCTCCGGAGGCCGGGCCCATTGTAGGGACCACGCCCCGTAAGGTCCAACGGAGCCGGCCCGCGAAGGTTCACCGTCCGAGACGAAACTCGAACGCGGGGCTGGCGAGAGCGCCCTGCGAGGGCCAGGCGCCGCCGCCTACGGTCCTCGCCTCGCGCGCAAGTCGTTTCCCCCGCGCGAGATACCCTCCCACAGGATGAGAAGGACCTGCGCCGATCGCGCCGCCGGATACCCGTACATCTCGCCCTCGATTCGACCCGTCGGATCGACCGCCGCCTCCAGCGCCGGGAGCGCGCGCACGAACCAGGCGTCGCCTCCCGGCACGCGGGCGGCGAGCCAGGCCCGAAGCGTCCATCGCGCGAGGTCGGTCCGCTCGCCGTTCCACTCGATCGGGTCCTCGATCACCTTGGCGAAGATCTCGCTCGGCATGCCGGCGGGGCCCGACTTGATCGCTTGCGCCAGCGCTTCCGACACCCGTTGATCGGCGCCGTCTCGGGTGGAACCGGTGTTGTCCCAGATCGGAATGGCGGCGAACGGGTCGTCGCCGAGTTCGGAAGCCCGTCCCGAATCGATGATCTGGGCGAACGCGCGAGCCGTGACCCCCTGCGGCCAGCCCTGGACGGGCGGACCGACGTCGGTCGTCGCCAGAAACGCGGCCGTCAGATCCTTCGTTCGACCGACGTCCGCCGGGTCGGCGCCGATCGAAAGCGCGAGCAGGGTCGCGGCGATGATCTTGATCTTCAGGATCCGATTGCCGCTCGACAACGCACCGCGCTTGGGGGGCCGGATGAGCACGGCCCGGGCGGCGACGATGGCTTCGGAAACGCCGGGGACCTTCGACCCCATCCGCTTGCCGATCGAGAGCCCGAGGATTCCCATCGCCGTCGCCTCGCGGCGTTCCTCGGGATCGACACCGGCCCCCCCGTGGATCGTGAAGTCCCCCTCAGGCTGACGCAGCGCCATCAGGCCCGTGACGACCCGATCCCGCAGGGCATCGATCCGAGGAAAGGTAGCGGGTCCGAATCGGGTCGGAACATCGGGCGGCTTCTCGGGGGCCGGAGTGCCTCGGACGGCCGCGAGCACCGACGACGCGATCACCACGGCGCCCAGGAGCAGCGCCGCGATCACGACGGGAAGCGGTGTCTTCGTGCGCATCGGCGCGACCGTCGTCGGTGCGTCGGGCCCGTCGTCGGACACGGCGTCGGGCGAAGCGTCGGGCGAGGCGTCGTTCATGGGGCCGCGGTGATCGGGTGAGCGGGGCGCCAGGACGGCGACGACGAACGGCCCGCGGGACCCGCGTCCGACGCCGACGACCGCACGCTACCGCATCCGGATGTCCTTGTAGACCGGATGCTCGTCGAGTCGCTTCAAGCGGTCGCGAATCTGCTCCTCGATCACGTCGAGCAGCGAGCGCGGATCGACGGTCGCCGTGCGAAGGAGGTCGAGCGTGTGCTGGTTGCGGAAGCGCTCGATGCGTACGTTTCGGATGACGCCGACGAGTTCGGGGCTGACTTCTTCGAACGAACGCCCGCGAAAGGCCCGTCGCTCGATCAACGCGACGCCCGCGACCTCGCCGCCGGCATCGATGATCGTCGTGTCGCCGATCTTGCGCGCGGGATCGAAGGCCCAGGCCTCGAACGGAAGCGTCCGGCCCTCCTGGCGTTCGATGAACGTGTCCTTCTCGGTGACCTGCCACTGCTTGGGACCGACGCCGTAGGCATGGGCGAGCACGTTGGGCGCACCGCCGGCCGCGAACTTCACGAGCAGTTCGTTCATGCGGCGCTTGGACTCCGCGAGCGCGACATCGAAGTCGGGCTTGCCCTCGGCCAGCACGTCGCCGGGCCGGATGATGAAGAACCCGATGCGCACGCCGGCTTTGACGTCGAAGGCCCGCGGGTGGCGCTCGAAGAGCCGGCGTACATCGCCGGGCGAGGCCTCGGGATCGAACTGCGGCCGCTTTCCGGGAGCGCCCCGTGTCAGGACGTCGAAGTAGGACTGGACGACGACCTCGTTGGCCAAGTCCCTCTTGTACTCCTCGAGCGTCTCTTCGCGGTCGGCGAGCAGGAGCGCGAACGTGATGCGGGCCCCGCTGCCCGGCTCCGCGCGCTCGGCTCGTTCCTTCGCGTCCTCCACCTCTTTCTTGCTCGACATCTCGACGTAACGATCGACGTTGTCAGGGCGCGCGAAGAGCCCGAACCGCTCGGCGGCCTTCACCTGGATGCGGTTGATCGCCCTCGCCACGACGTTCAAACGCAGCCGCTTCTCGTACGTGTCGTCGTCGGGCGACTTCGGCCCGATCCGACGGACGATCGCGCGTCGCGTGATGTAGTCGCCCTCGACCTGCGCGAGCAATTCGTCGAGATCGGACTCGACGACGGCGGCGGACGCCGCCGCGGGCACCGACGTCGCAGGCACGGGCACGTCGCTCGGGACCGAGACCCTCGGAGCGGGTACGCCGCTCGGATCGGAAACGGGCGGCGGCGGCACGTCCGAGGGCGACGGGGACGGGAATGCCGGCGGGACCGGCGGAACCGGCGACAATTCGGG
>JANNRO010000712.1:0-7160 GCA_031401505.1 Planctomycetia bacterium | reverse complement strand
CCTTCCGTCATGCCTCGAGCAGAACGGCGCCGCGCTGCTTGGTAGCGACGGGTGATCGAACGGCCGGGAGACCTTCGTCCCCAAGGCCCTTCCGCCTCGGCGGGCGACGGCGCCCCGTGCGTGGCGGTGCGCAACTACGGTCAGGCACCCCCGCGCCGACCGATCTATGGCGGCGCGGTCGACTTGTCCGGACGCTTCGTCGTCTCCCGGGCCGAGAACCAACGGTCCCAGGCTCGCGGGCTGACGTCGAGCCCCTTGATCTCGACCGCCGTCATCGGGCGCCCGAGCATCTGCCCGGCGAAACTCACGAGGATGTCGCGAACATAGGGCTTCTGCTCGTCGGTCATCCGGTCGAACAACGCGACGATGCTCGGAAACGAACGGGGATCGCCGATGCGCTCGAGCGCGGCCGCCGCCGCGATGCGGATCGTCGCGCGATCGTCGCTCATCAACAGCACGAGGAAATCGATGGCATCCGTGCGACGAAGCGCCCCCATCGCCTTCGCCGCGTGAAGCCGCGCATACGGGTCGTGGTCCTCTACCAGCCCGACGAGCGCCGCCATCGCGGCGTCGGAGAGGGCCGGGTCGATCGGCTGATGGGCGATCTCCTTCGCCCGCACGACGTTGGCGAGCGCAAGCGGCGCGTAGCGCCGCGCTTCGGCGTACTGGGCCCGGAGCAGGCCCACGAGAGGCTTCAACGGCGTATCGGGGTCGGACCGGATCTTCAACCCGATGAGCGCGTTGCCGACGACCGAGCCGTCGAGATCGCGCAGGCGATCGACGAGCAACGCGGTCGCGGCGCGATTGCGCGAGAAGGCGAGCGCCTGGACCGCGAGGTTCTGGACCTTCAGACCCCGGTCGCCCTTCGACGCCGCCGCGAAGTACGCGAAATCGCGATCGACTTCGTCGGCGATCTTCTGTGCGGGCGCCTTGGCCTCGTCGTTGCTGCCCGTGCCCTGCACCGCGTCCCATTCCTTGATCCACCCGTCGATGCGGATGTTGCGCGACTCTTCGGCCGAAGGCGCCGCGTCGGCCACGACGCCCGCCTCCCGACCGCCTCCCGAGTTCGGAGTACGAGACGTGCCGTCAGCCTGCGGGCTCGACTTGCATCCAACGAGCAGCGAGAGGCCGACGGTCGCCCAACGCATCGCGGCGATCGGCGTACGGGACCTGCGTCCGAGGATCGCCGTCGCCGAACGAGGAGGGGACGTGGGCATCGCACTCATCGGACGCTCCGCGCCGGGCGGTCCTTCCCGGCCTCCGACGCGGCCTTCCCGGCCTCCGACACGGAAGGCGTTGCGACGACCCGATCGAGCAGCGCACGCATGGCCGCGGGAATTCGCATCGGTCGGCCGTCCCGATCGGTGGAGGCGAGCGTCGTGTGCCCGGTTGCGACGAGCGTCCCGTCGGCGGGGCGGTCGACTTCGTACTCGAACCGCATGCGTACGCCGGTCACCGCGACGAGTTTCGTGCGCACGCGCAGGACGTCGTCATAGCCCGCGGGTCGCAAGAATCGAAGTCCCGCGTCGGCGACGACGAGGAGCGTGCCGCTCTCCTCGACCGCGCGGTAGTCGGTGCCGAGCGAACGAAGGAACTCCGTGCGCCCGGTCTCGAAGTAGGGCAGGTAGTTCGCATGGTAGACGACCCCCATGCGGTCGACTTCGCCATAGCGCACGCGCACGGTCGTCTCGTGGATCACGGGGCCAAGGATATCGGCGCCGAGACCATCGGGGCGCCTTATCCTCCCCCGGATGGACGAGTCCCTCGCGCCGCGTCCCCCGTCAGCCCGCTCGCCCCTCGTGACGGGGCTCCTCGGCTGGATCGTGCCCGGATTGGGGCACATCTACGTCGGCCGTCCGGGCAAGGCGCTGCTCTACTTCATCCTCGTCGTCGGGACCTTCGCGGTCGGCCTTCGGTTCAGCGACTTCCTCTGCGTCAACCGCGCGCGCGAGCCGTACTGGTTCCTCGGACAGGCGCTGGCAGGCGGGCCGACGGCGGCGATTCTCCATCTCACGCGCGACTTCGCGGTCACGCACCGGCCGTCGTTCTACGACCTGGGCCTGCTCTATACGACGGCGGCCGGGCTCCTGAACGCCGTCGCCGTCGCCGACGCGTTGGGGATCGCCGACGACCGCCGCGCCGAGCGGGCGCACGCACGGGCGCTGGCACCGGCCGTCACACCCGCTCCCTCGACTGCATCCGCATCGGCGGAGTTCCCGGCACCGACTTCGGCGTCGGGTGGGCCGCTCGCATGACGTTCGTCGACTTGCTCCTCGTGCTGCCGTTGCTGGTCGCGATCTCGATCGCGATGGGCGCGGTCGGGCGACGTGAAGGCGGAGCGATCGCGCGCGCGTCCGTCCAATCGTTCGCGACGCTGGTCGGCGTGCTGGCCGGCGTATCGTTGGTCGTGCGCTTGCTGATCGCGTTCTTCGTGTAGACGCCGGCGAACGCGGGTCACCGGTCACGGGTTGCCGGACACCGGTCACTGGGCGCGCAGGAACCCCGCGCCGGGCATGCGGGTCACGCGCCCATCGAGTTCGAGCGTCGTCAGCGCGTCGGCGATCGCGTCGGGCGAGAGGCCGGTTCGCCGTGCGAGGTCGTCGGCGTCGCGTGCCTCGTCGAGGTCGAGCGTGTCCCACACGACGCGGGCGTTGCCGACGGGGGGTGGCCTCCGGAACGCCGCGCCGGACGCCGACCCCGTGCCGGCCCGATTCGGGCCGCCCGGGGATTCGCCGGGGCGCATGGGGCGCAGGAGCCCGATGACCTCGAACACGTCGTCGGCGGACTCGCACAGGATCGCGCCGCTTCGCAACAGCCGGTGACAGCCGGCGTGACTCCCGCGATCGACGGGCCCCGGCACGGCGAGCACGTCGCGACCGAAGTCCCTCGCGAGCCCCGCGGTGTTCAACGCCCCGCTCTGGGCGGGCGCCTCGATGACGACCACCGCCCGCGCCATCGCGGCGACGATGCGGTTGCGGCGGGGGAAGTGCCCCGGATTGGGTGGAACGCCCGGCGGATGCTCGCTGACCAGCGCGCCGCGCACGACGATTTCGGCGGCCAGCGCATGGTGCTCGGGCGGGTAGACCACGTCGGCTCCGCACCCGAGCACCGCGACCGTCAGGCCGCCGCCGGCGAGCGCGCCCGCGTGGGCCGCGCCATCGATGCCGCGTGCGAGCCCGCTGACGATGACGACGCCCGCACGCGCGAGGTCTTCGGCAAATCGACGGGCGATGCGCAGGCCGTAGGGCGAGGCGACGCGCGTGCCGACGATCGCGACGGTCGGCTGATCGGGCGGCGGGAGCGAGCCCTTGATGTAGAGAGCGGCCGGCGGGTCGGTCGATTGAAGCAGGCTCCCGGGATAGTCGGGGTCGACGGGAGTCGTCACGTGGAGACCCGCGGCGAATGCCTCGGCTTCGAGCGCCGCGGGATCGACGACGGCGAACGCGCGAGCGAGTTCCTCGCCGCGCGACTTGCCGATGCCCGGACTTTGCGAAAGCGCGCTCGCCGACGCCAGGACGGCGCCTTGCGCGCTCCCAAAGCGCAGGAGGAGGGCCCCGCAGGTGCGCGGGCCGACACCCGCGACCGCCGAGAGCACCAGCCACGCCTGTCGTTCGTCGAGTCGTCGCACGTCCTATCCACGCGCGAGCGACCTCGAGGTCACGCCCATTCCGTTCGGCGCCCGCGGACGCAGCGCCCGCACCCTCCGGTTCACGTCACCTGCGATAGGGCCTGACGACGGCTTCGTAGGCGTCGAGCGCCGTACGGTCGCCGCGCCGGATCAGATCCAGCGCATGGACCGAGCGCTGCTCGGCCTCGCCGAGGAAGGCCTTGCCGACGACCGCGGTCGACACGTCGATCGCCGCGTGGCGCAGGAACTCCGCGCCCGCCACCAGATCGGCCGCGAGGTCGGCCATCGGTCGGGCACGCAATTGGAGCAGCGCCTTGTCGTGCGCCATCGTCGAGAGGTGCGCCGCGGCGGCACGTGCGGCCGCGACGACGGCGTCGAATCGGCGACGGGATTCGGGGTCGACGCCGGTGCCGGGGATCGTCTTTTCCATTTCGATGCGGAGTTCGTCGACGCCACCCGAAACGAGCAGGCCGACGACACCCCCGACCTGGATCTCGCTGGTGCCCTCGTAGAGGTTCGTGACGCGCACGTCGCGCACCCGGCGCTCGATTCCGTAGTCGCGGCAGTACCCGTAGCCGCCGTGAAGCTGGAGCGCGCGGTAGCACACCTCGTTGCCCCACTCGGCCGCGGCGTACTTGGCGAGCGGGGTCAGAAGGTCTTCCAGACTCGAAAGCCGCTTCTGCTCGGCCCGCCACGCCTCGACACGAGGGTCGGCGGGGTGCGCGCGGAGCATGCGCCCGAGCCCGCGGAGACGGTCGACGACCTCGGCGGTGCGGTAGGTCAGTCGTCGCGCGGCGCGCACGCGCGTCTCCATTTCGAGCACCTGCTGGCGCACGGGCGCGAAGTCCTCGATCGCACGCCCGAACTGCCGACGTTCGCGCACGTAGCGCACGGTCGCGTGGAGCGCGCCCTGCGCGATGCCGATGGCCTGCGCCGCGACTTCGAGACGCGCACCGTGGATCAACGCCATCACGTAGCGCGTCAGTCCGCGACGCCGCTCACCGATCAACCAGCCCTCCGCGCCGTCGAGCGCCAACGCGCAGGTCGGGCTGCCGTGGAGCCCGAGCTTCTCCTCGATCTTCGTCACGACGACGCGATCGGACCGCGGCACGGCGAAGAGCGAAAGCCCTCGGGCGTCGTTGCTGCCTTCCTCGGTGCGGGCGAGCACGAGGATGAGATCGGCTCCGCCGTTCGTGCTGAAGATCTTGGTGCCCGTCAGGCGAAAGAGCCCCCTCGCTTCGTCGACCGCGACCGCCTTCGTGGCCACGCTGCCGAGCGCCGAGCCCGCGTCGGGCTCGGAGAGCGACATGCAAGTCGACAACTCGCCGGACGCGACGCCCGGCACGAAGCGTCGGGCCAACTCCTCGGACCCGAAGTTCTGGATCGTCTCGCCGCACGCCTGGAGCGCGTAGAGGTTCATCAGCGACGCGCACGCGCGCGACACGATCTCGACGCTCGCGGTGTAGAGCGTCGTCGGCAGGTTCTGACCGCCGAAGCGCCGGTCGATGACGAAGCCCATCAGTCCCGCGTCGCGCAGCGCCGCCAGATGGACTTGCGTCGCGGGCGCGAGACGCACGCGGCCGTCGACGAGCGTCGTGCCCATGCGATCGACGTCGGCGGCGGTCGGCGCCACGACGTCGCCCGCGATCTCGCCGACCAGATCGAGTACTGCCTCGTGGATCTCCCGCGCCTCGAGAAGCGACGCCGGACCGCCCTCCGACGCGAGCGCGAACTCGTCTTCGAGGTTCGGCACCAGCGCGTCCCACGGCACGTGCGCCAGCAGCGCGACGAGGTCGTCGGTGTCTCGATAGAAATTCGCCAAGACGGACCTCGGGGGCCGGCGAACGACGCCGACGCGCGCGAGTCTTACCCGAGGACGCCCCCGTCGGACGACCGCCGCTCGAACGCGGTTCGACCACATGCCCCTGAAAACGAAGAAGCCGCGCTCCCCCCGAAGCGGGAGCGCGGCAAAGCCCGGGGGGGGACCGGACCTGCCCCCGGAACACCCGGGAGCACAAATTCGAGGAGTCAACCGGACGAGCGCAGACGAGGGATGGCCCGTCGTCTGGCCTCACTCGTCGGCCCCTACGTATCGACAGATACCTAGGATCACATAACACCAATTTTCGCCGAGGCATCTACAGGAACCCGAACGCCACCGCTCGATCCCCCTGAACGGTGCCGGGCCGTCCGAATCTCAACTCACTCGCCGTACGCGAAGCGTGCCCCCCCGGTCGAGGACCGGGGGGGCACGCGGGACCTGCGTCCGAGGATCGTCGCGCAGGCGGCTAATTGACCTGCTTCCAGACGTTTCCGTCGACGCCGACCGCACCGATGGCGACCGCACCGACGATCTTGCCGGCATCGGCCGGCTTGAACGCGGCGTCGGACGCGGGTCCCGCCGCCGTACCGGAGTACGTGTTGCGCTCGGCCGCGACGAGATCGCCACCCTGGTTGGTGAAGAACGTGCGATTGCCCGACTGACCGTAGTTGACGGGCCAGGCGTAGGCGCACCACGTCGTCTCGACGAGATCGGCGTCGACGGATGCCGCCGTGTATCCGGCGGTCGGTTCCCCGACTCCGACCCCCGCCGCTCCCGGCAGATAGAGCCGGAAGAAGTACCCGGAGCGACTCACTTCCCCGCTCGCGTTCAACACGCGGAAGGCGCCCGAGAGCACCGGGGGCGCGAGGACGGACGGCATGCGTCCGACGCCGCCGCCCGACATCTCGACGAAGCCGCCGTACTCGCCCGTGCCGTCGGCGTCGGTGTCGGCCTTCGCCGTCTGCTGAAACTGCGCCTCGGCCGAGATGATGTTGCGCAGCGTCGCGATGGCGGCCGTCTCGTTGGCCGAGAGCCTCGCGGCGAGCAGGTTCGGGATCGCGATCGCCGCGATAATGGCGATGATCGCGATCACGATCATCAGCTCGATCAGGGTGAACCCGGCGGAGCGGTCGGCGCTGCGCACAAGAGACGGTCGGCAGGTCATGGTGGCCTCCTCGGCGCCCCCCGCGTCGGCACGCCCCCTATCGGCGCTTACCAAGTCATACTGTATATCGTGTCACGGATACTTACTTATGAATAACATATTCCTGCCGCTCCGATTCCTCCCTCTCGACAAGACGAGGGCCGCGACTTGCGTCGCGGCCCTCGAAGGCAAATCCAGAAGGGTCGAGCGAACTAGTTGACCTGCTTCCAGGTCTGGCCATCCACGCCCGCGACGCCGATGGCGACCGCGCCCGTGATCTTGCCGGCGTCGGCCGGCTTGAAGGCCGCGTCGGACGCCGGTCCCGTCGCCGTACCGGTGTACGTGCTCCGCTCGGTCGCGACGAGGTCACCGCCCTGGTTCGTGAAGAACGTGCGGTTGCCCGACTGACCGTAGTTTACCGGCCAGGCGTACGCGCACCACGTGGTCTCGACGAGGTCCGCGTTGATCAACGCCGCCGTGTAGCCCGCCGTCGGCTCGCCGACGCCGACACCGGCCGCGCCGGGCAGGTAGACGTGGAAGAAGTAGCCGGAACGGCTGACCTCACC
>JANNRO010000711.1:0-14867 GCA_031401505.1 Planctomycetia bacterium | reverse complement strand
GTTCGAGGGGGCGCCTTTCCCACGAACCCGCCACATCGGCTCAAGCCCCCTACGCAGGAGCCGATTCCCCAAGTACGTCCGCGCTCGCCCCGGGGGGGCTTAACTTCCCGGTATTGAGCCTAGGACCGACGTGGCCTCTGCGGCCACGAGGTCCGTAGCGACGCAGCCCGGGCCGCGCTGGCGACCTCGCCCATCGACCACTCACTCGTCCTTGCGAAAGTCCTTGTGACACTCGGAGCAGCGCTTCGACAACGCCGCAATCGCCACCTTCCCCGCCGCAAGGTCCTTCTTCGTGGCGGCCGTGCGCGCCTCTTCGGCGTTGTTGCGGTACTCGACGACACGGGCCTTCCACTTCGCGAGCCCGGCGGCGTCGTCGGCTCCCATCGGCGGCTTCATGCCGAGCAGCATGTTTCCGGCCTCCATGGTCATCGTCGCGCGGGCGAGCAGCGCATCCCAACCCTCGTCGTCGCACTTCGAAGCGTTGAATCCGTCGCGGAGCAACCCCACGACGCTCGAGGGTCCCTCGTTGAACGTGTACATGACGTCCTTGATCCCGGCGACGGGCTTGGGAGCCGGGTCGTCGCCGGCACCGGTGACGATTCGCGGGGTGAGGAAGAGGGCTCCGGCGGTGAGCGCGGTGGCAGCGAGAGACAGTACGAGGGCCTTCGGGGCGCGAACCTTCATGATGACTCCGGGGAACGGGAACACGCGATCCGAGAGATGGGACGGCGCGGGTGCGGATTGTGGCCGCGGCTCGAAGCGCGGTCACGAAATAAGATCAACGTCGTCGGGGCCTCTGGCCCTGGACCTCGCCCATGCGCCGCAAATGCGGCCGCAACGGCGGCCGCAACCGCGCTACTTCGCCGGGATCGGCACGAGCGGGGTCGCGGCCGGAGCGCCCGGAACCTCGCACGTCGGATTCCGGCGCCACTCGACGCGCTCGGGCGAGACGCATACGACGCGCGTACGCATCTCGACGACGGGACGGATCGGCCGGTCCACCCAGCGACCCGGCGTGACCTCGACGAGGCAGGGGTCCTTCAGGTACTGCGCGGGCGTGCGCACCTCGTGACGCCCCGGCGGATGGACGCACACCTCACGCCTCGTCGTGCTCATCGTGGCGGGGATGGTCACCGTTTCGCAGCGCGTGACCGGCCCACACGGCCCCTGCTCGCACACCGTACGCGTCTGCGTACGGGCGGGACAACCTTCCGCGCACATTTCGTCGGTACGCGAGGCGCCGGGCGTCCGGACGACCTGGTCGCTCGCGGCAACGGCACACACCGAGCGAAACTGTACCCGGGTCACGGGAGGGACCCAGTCACGCTCCACGCCGGCGCAAATCGTCGGGACCGGCTCGCGGATCGTCTCGTACTTGGCCGGGATGACGACGCGGCACCACGCCTCACCGGGCTTCGCATCGGCAGGAAAGTCACCGCCGGGCGCGAATCCCGAAGTCGAGGCGCACCCACGCGGCGCGCAGACCGGCCTCGGCGCACACGGTGCCGCGGCGGGTCGGCAGCCGCACGCGCCGTCACCCTCACACGGGTTGCACCGACTCGACATGTCTCGATAGAGGTCCCAGTTCGATCCCTCGCAGGGATTGCACCGGTTGCGATTGTGGAGGACGTCGTCGTACTCGTGCATGCCGGCGCAGCCGGACGCGAACACGAGCGTGAGTCCGAGACCGAAGGCGCCGACCGCCCGACGTCCGTACGAACGCCGCACCGCCGGGTGCCCATCCGAAACACGTTGAACTCGGCTCATGAGCAAGCGACCTCCGTAGGGCCGCCCCGCCGCGGCCACGCAACCCGTGGGGAGTATACCCCTCACGGGTTGATCGGACATCGGACGCGCCTCCCGTACTCCGACCGATCGAGACGGGACCGACACGGACCCCGACGATCGGCAGACCGGGCGGCGGGCCGGCCTCGGCTGCCGGCCTCGGCTGCCGGTCGACCTCGAACCGAACGGGAACCTGCGCGAGCCGAGGCGGCGGATTCGTCTACTTGGACAGCGAATCTACCTTCTCTTTGGCCCGCGCTTCGAGGGAGGTCCCCTTGAAATCTTCGAGGATTTTCTGGGCTTCGGCGAGCGCCGCGGCACGGTTCCCACCCTTCGCAAGGCCGTCGACCCGGAGGAAGCGGTTGTCCTGCCGCGCTCTCGCGATGTCGGCGAGCTTCGTGACGACCGACTTCACGTCGGCGGCGGCACCCGCCGCCTTGGCGAGCGTCTCGCCCTGACGCAGGGCCTGACCGTAGTCGCCGTTCTCGACGAGGTCGCGCACCGGCTTCAAGGCGTCGGGCACCGTACCGAGCTCCGCGACTCGGAACTTGCGCAGTTCTTCCTCGATCGTCTCGCGAGGGAATCCGTTGCTCGCGCGCACCACGCCGTCGATCCCGATGACATAGTCACCCGGGTAGTGATTGACCCCGAACTTCGTCGCGTTGCGGCCGTCCGGATCGCATCCCACGGGGAACGTCCACCCCGCCTGACGCAGATACGGAGTCACACCGGCCGCGTTGTCGATGACGACGCCCAGGCACGTGGCGCCCGATCGCCCGTACCGGTCGTGAAGCGCCTGAAACGAGGGCAGCGTGTTCCGGCAGATCGGGCAGTTCGTCAACCAGAACTTCAGCAGCACGACCTTCCCGCGAAGCGAGGCGAAATTCGTCGAAGACGACGCGCCGTTCAATCCGTCGGTCAGGTTGATTTCCGGGGCCGGCTGGCCGTCGAGATCGGCGCCGCCCGCACGGGCGGGCGCCGGAGCGAAGAAGGGAGCGGCGAGCAACGCGAGCAACAGGGCCGAACGGCGCATGGGCGGAGTCTCCTCGACGACAGAGCGTACCGTTGAGAAACGCGAACGTGACGGCGGGCGCTACCGAGCGGCGACGGGCCGGGGCTCGGGGAACTTGGCGATCCAGGCCGCGAGCTGCGGAGCGAAGGACGTGCCCTTGAAGTCGTCCTCGAAGCTCTGAATCACGCGCCAGGCACCCGCGTGATCGCCCGTGCCCCACTTCGCCACGATCTTCTCGCTGCGCTTGAGGAACCGCACGGACACGATCGCCCTGATGCGGCCCGCCGCCGCGACGACGTCGGCCGTGTCCTTCGTCGCGTCGAGATGCGCCTCGACGACGCGAAGTACCTGGCCGTAGTCGTTGTTTCCCGCCGCGTCCTTGACGGCCGCGAGCGCGGCGGGGACGTCACCGAGTTCCTTGATGTTGCGATCCCGGAGCGATTCCACCGGGACGATCGGCGTCGCGGCCGCCTCGCGATCGATGACCCACGAGGACATGTTGTCGTAGGCCTTCACGTATCCGTCGGCCCCGATCACGTAGTTGGTCGGGTAGGTCTCGATTCCGTACGAACGCGCCGTCACGCCGCTCGGATCGAGTCCGACCGCGAACGTGTACCCATTCGCGCGCACGAGGGGTGCGATGTTGTCGGCGGTGTCGTAGGCGAGCGCGAGGAATCGGACGTCGGACCGCCCCGCGTACCGGCGCGAGAGCGCTTCGAACTCGGGCAGCGACGCACGGCACGTCGGGCAGCCTGCGAAGAAGAACTTCAGGACCAGCACCTTGCCGGCGTACGAGGCCAGCGTCGTTCCCGAGGAGACGCCCTGGAGACCGCGTGCCACGTAGAGTTCGGGCGCCCGCCGACCGGTGAAGTCGATGCCGCTCGCCTCGGCGTTCGAACTAGAGAGCGTTCCACCACCCAGAGCCGCTGCACCAACGACCACACCGGCCAAGGCAGCGAGACAGCGCTGACGCATCGAGGGAACTCCGCGCGAGTAGGGTCGAACGATTTCGAAGGGTGGACGGGGGAGCCGTCGAACTATACGGATGAGGGGGGGCAAGTCGCGCATCGGTACGCGAGTCAGAGCCCCCGACCCCGTAGGGCTACCCTGACGCGAATCCGTCGATCCATCATGGTCACGTCGGTCGGGCCGCACGCTCGAGCACGCGTCGCGCGACCGCCGCAACGGCATCGGCCGTGATCCGGAACTCTTCGAAGAGCCGCGACGCGGGAGCGGACGCGCCGAAGTGATCGATTCCGACGACGGCGCCGCGATCTCCGGCCCACCGATGCCAGCCGAACGTGCTTCCCGCTTCGACGACGATGCGCGGGATGCCGGGCGGAAGAACGGCGTCCTGTTCGACGGACGCCGCGGCCCCGAATCGGCACGAGCTCGGCATCGAGACGACGCGGACGCGGGTCCCCTCGGCCTCGAGCAGCGTGGCGGCATCGAGGGCGACGGAGACTTCCGACCCCGTTCCGATCAACACGACGTCGGCCCTCCCGCCGGTCTCCGACTTCACGACATACGCCCCGCGGCGCACACCGGCGAAGATCACGTCGCGCGGGTGCTTCTCGCCGGCGAGAACGATCGGTCGTACGTCCTGTCGAGTCAATGCCAGGGCCGTCGGCGTGCCCGATTCGAGCGCCGTGACCCACGCCGCGGCGGTCTCGACGGCGTCCGCCGGTCGAATGACGGTCAGGCCCGGGATCGCGCGCAACGCGGCCAGATGCTCGATCGGCTGGTGGGTCGGACCGTCTTCGCCCAGCCCGATCGAGTCGTGGGTGAACACGTAGACGACGGGGAGCTTCATCAACGCGGCGAGACGGATCGCGGGACGCATGTAGTCGGAGAAGACCAGGAACGTGCCGCCGAACGGGCGAAAGCCGCCGTGCAGCGTCAATCCGTTCATGATCGAGCCCATCGCGTGCTCACGGATGCCGAACGCGAGGTTGCGCCCGCCGAACGAGTCCCTGGCGAGCGCCCCGCCGTTCAGGATGGCGGTGTTGTTGCTGACCGCGAGATCGGCGCTGCCTCCGACGAGCGACGGCACGGCGGCCGCCAGCGCCTGAATGGCGGCACCCGACGACTTGCGCGTCGCGACCGGCTTCCCGTCCGCGCCGACGCCGGCCACCTTCGCCGTGAGATCGGTCGGCACGCGGGAAGCGATCGCGTCGTCGAACCGCCGCGCGTCGTCCGGGAACGCCGTGCGATAGGCTGCATGGCGCGCCCGCCACGCCGCTGCGGCGGCACCGCCACGCATGCCCCGCTCGCGCCCGTGCGCGCGCACGTCGTCGGGCACGAGGAACGATGCGTCGGGAGGCCAGCCATATCGGAGCTTGGTCAGCTTGATCTCTTCGACACCCAACGGTTCGCCGTGCGCCTTGCTGGTGTCCTGCTTGTTGGGACTGCCGAAGCCGATGTGCGTGCGGCAGACGACGAGGGTCGGACGCGCGGTCTCGCGTCGCGCGGCACGTGCCGCCGCCTCGTACTCGTCGGGCCCCGCGGTGTCGGGCACGTGGAGTACGTTCCATCCGTACGCGGCAAATCGAGCCCCCACGTCCTCGGTGAACGAGATCGCGGTCGTGCCGTCGATCGTGATCCGATTGTCGTCGTAGAAGACGCAAAGCCTCGCGAGCCCCCAGTGCGCCGCGAGCGAGGCGGCCTCGGACGCGACGCCTTCCATCAGGTCCCCATCGCTCGCGATCACCCACGTGCGATGGTCGACGATCTCGTGGCCGGGCTTGTTGAACCGCGCGGCCAGCATGCGCTCGGCGACCGCCATCCCGACGGCCATCGAGAGGCCCTGGCCGAGCGGGCCCGTCGTCGTTTCGACGCCCGGCGTCACGTGGTTCTCGGGGTGACCCGGCGTCTTGCTGCCCCACTGACGGAACGCCTTCAAGTCGTCGATCGACAGGTCGTACCCGAACACGTGGAGCGCCGCATACTGCAGCATGCTCGCGTGACCGGCGGAGAGGACGAAGCGATCCCGGTCGGGCCATTGCGGATCGGCCGGCGCGTACGACATGACGCGGGCCCAGAGTGCGTACGCGAGCGGAGCGAGCGCCATCGGCGTGCCCGGGTGTCCGCTCTTCGCCTTCTCGACGGCGTCCATCGCCAGCGTGCGCAACGTGTCGATGGTCTTCGTCACCGGAGCGGCGCTCGTGACGACGGACGCAGCGAGGGCGGGATCGGTCACGGGGGACTCCGAGGGAACGCGGGGCCGACGGCGGGCGACGAGCGCGAGCGCCGGTTCGGGCGTTCTAGCAACGGGGTGCCCCATCCCGTTTCGCACGTACGATCCGGGACGGCCAACCGGAGTCTATTCGTGGACAAGCGCCTCTCGTGGATGGTCGTGCTCTTCGGCGTGCTCGTCGTCGCGGGAGGCGTCATCGGATACACGAAGGGATCGACCGAGTCACTGCTGACCGCCGGGCCGATGGGCCTTCTGATCGTAGGCTGCGGGGCCATGGCGCTTCGGGGGGCCCATTGGGCGAGGCGAGTCGCATGCATCGCCTGCGCGGCCGTCGCCGCGCTCATGCTGAGCCGCATCATTCAGACGGGAAAGCTGCTTCCGGGTGCCCCCGTCGTGGCCCTGGGGGTCTCGCTCGCGGCCGTGCTCTTTCGGAAGAACCGCCCCGCGGCGTAGACTGCCGGTGTGCGCTGCGTCACCCTGCTCGCGCTGACCGTCCTCCTCGCCTCGACGGTTCGTGCCGACGAGAAGGCCGACGCCCGCCGCGCCAAGATCGAGGCTGCCAGGAAGGCGGCGGACGACGACAAGAAGGCGTTTCAGACACGCGTCAGCAAGGCGATCGACGCCGGCGTCGCGTGGCTGCGCACGAAGCAGAAGTCGAGCGGGAACTTTCCGGCCTACGGCGACAACCTCCCGCCGAACACGTATCAGCCGATGGACCTCGGCGTCAACGCGCTCGTCCTGTTGACGCTCGCGAAGTCGGGAGTCCCCGCCGACGACAAGGCCGTCGAGAAGCTTCGGAATTGGTGCTTCGCCAACCACGCGAACATGAAGGGCCTGAAGAAGGTGATGACGTATCCGTCGGGCGTCCTCCTGATGGCGCTCGAAGCCCTCTATCACCCGGCGCCGAAGGACGAGCAGGACGTCAAGCGGGACCGATACGGCACGAGCGTCACCCGCAAGAAAACGCCGTGCAAGTACCCGACCGCCGTCGCGTCGCTGGTCGAGGAACTCGTGAAGTTCCTGAAGGACTCCTTCGTGAAATCCGCCAACGGCTGGCGCTATCCGGGCGTCACCGGCGGATCGCCCGAGGGGGCGGTCGATCTCTCCAACACGCAGTACGCCCTGCTCGGATTGAACGCCGCGGCCCGCTGCGGCACGGCGGCACCGCCCGAGCTCTACCTGAAGGTGCTCGAGTATCTCCTCGCGACGCAGTTGAAGGACGGCCTCTCGGCCGAACTGTTCATCGAGAGTTCGGAGTGGGAGCCGGGCGCCGACGACGTGCCCCGCTGGCTGTCGACGGGAAAGCGGACGGCGCGCGGCTTCGCGTACATGCCGAACAGCAAGGACGGCGGGACCACCGGGTCGATGACGACCGCGGGCGTCGCGTGCCTCGCGATCGTGAAGGAACGCCTGGCAGAGGCGCAGAAACTGACGCCCGAGATCTCGAAGAAGATCGATACGGCGTTGCTCGACGGCCTGGCGTGGGTATCCGACACGTTCACGGTCACCGACAACCCGGTCGTGCCGGCCGGCGGCGCCCCGTGGCACTACTACTATCTCTACGGAATCGAGCGCGTGGGCTCGCTGACCGGCGTCGAATTCTTCGCCAAGACCGATTGGTACCGCGCCGGCGCCGACCACCTCGTCGGCGCGCAGGCGAAGGAAGGCGGGTGGAGGCGCGCCGACGCCAAACCCGGAGCGATGGCCGACGAGAACGAGTCGGAGATCGTCCAAACCTGCTTCGCACTGCTCTTCTTGAAGCGCGCCACGACCCCGCCCACCGTGCCGATCACGCCGAAGGTCCTGACGAGCGGCGGCGACGCCCCGCCCGAGGATCTCCGGGGCCCCGGCACGCCGGCGATGGATGGCGGCGGGAAGTGACGTAGCGACGCAGGGGGCATTGGGGGACTGGGGGACGGTCGAGCGGGTCAGCGTGTCGTCACCGCTTCCAGGCAGGGACCGAGGCCGAGAAGCAAAGATCGGGGTCCCCCCGCTCCGCCGTGCGGAGCATCGTTCGGAGCGACAACGCCGGAAGGCCCCGGTACGTCTCCTTCCCCCCCGACGTCACGACGACCTCCTGGCTCAAGTCTGCCGACTTCGCGTCGAGGAGGATTTCGATACCGTCGATCGGGCCGTCGGCCGACACGTCGAATCGATTCTCGCCCCGGACCTCCACCGTCACGATGGTGCCGAGCGCCGGACGCTCCCAATAGAGCGCGTAGAACTGCTTCTTCCAGGCGCGCGAGGGCTGCCAGACCGTCTTTTTCGGTCGGGGGTCCCGCGGCCTCTTCGAGGCCCACGCGATCCCGGGCTCCGGTCCCTTCTCGGGAAACCCGTGCGCCCGCCCCTCGACGCGCTCGTAGGTATGGACATAGCCCCCGGGATCGTCCTTCGCGAGCCGATCGAGCGCCGGCATGGCGAAGTCGTTGCTCGGCGCGGGCACGTTCTGGTCGTCGCCGGACTGATAAACAAAGATCGGCACGTTGCGCAGGTTGGGGAGAATTCCCTCGGCTACGCCGGAGATCGGCGCCGTGTCGCTCAGGCGCGTGCACGTTGGCGCGCCGGCGAAAACGGCGAGACCGGCGAACATGTCGGCGTACGTGGCACCGAGCGTCCACGTGCCGTATCCGCCCATCGAGTGGCCGGTCAACACGACGCGGTTGCGGTCGATCTTCTCGGTGCGAACGAGGGCTTCGATCAACTCCACCACGAACCGTTCGGTGGCGGGCGGGTCCGTCCACCCGTGCTCCGTCTTCTCCAATACCTCGGGCGCGACCAGGCGCAGGCCGAGCGAAGCCGCGGCGCCGCCGAACGCCGAGGCCGCCTGGGACGCGTCCCCCGAACCGACGCCCCCGCCGTGCAGCGCGACGAGCAACCCGTCGGTCGTCTTGCGCCCGCCCAGGAGAAACAGGCCACGCTCGGGCTTCTCATAGAGGAAACCCTTGGCCTTCCCGGAGGTCCGCGGCCCCTTTGAAGCCCAGCCGAGCAGACTCTTCTTCCAGCCTTCGACCTCCGACGGCGTGACCCGATCGAAGGGCTCGAGCGCGGTCAGGATTCGGACTCGATCCAGCGGTGGCGCCGCGAAATAGCTCTCGGCCAGTTTTCTCGGGTCGACTCGATCGGGAGCCGCGACGGCATGGGACGGCGGTGCTAGCAGAGCGAACGCGAGCGCTGCGAGCCGGCATCGGGGCATCGGAGCCATTCCGAAAGGGTACCGGCAGGCCGCTGACTTCGAGAAACCCGACTTCACGCACATCGATTCTCGGACGATCGCTTGAATGGGTCAACTCCACTCGTCCGAGAATCAACCTGCCTTGGCGATCAAAGGTCGGTGGTTATCAGCACCTATTCTCAGACAATTGCCAGTTTGGAAGCGGAACCAGTGAGTCGCTTCTCGTCGGCCCTCGGTCGACAGGCGCCGTGCATCTGAATGCGATCTGCGGGGGACAAAAGCTGTGCGCGTGGGAGGAATTCATGCGTGGCGTCGGCCGGCGCGAACGCGCCCCGATGCGCACCCGCCACACGGCGCCGTTGCAGGAGCGGGGCTCGAGGACCGGCGCCCGCACGACTGCGGCGCACCCTTCGACACTCGGCTGTTCGACTACTCCCGGGCTGGGTGCAAACAAAAAGGCCCTCGCGCCTTGCGGCGCGAGGGCCTTCAACGCCTCGCTTCGCGCGCCAGGGAGAGACCTCCCTGACCCGCATCGCAAGACGTGTGCGTTACTTCGCCATCACCGGAGCCGGCGCCATGTTCGCGCCGCAGGGATTGGCCGGGTTCGGCATCGCGGGCATCGGGACCGCGCAGGTCTCGTTCTTCTTCCACACCCAAGAGCCTTCACGGGTGCAGATCTGCTTCGAATCCGTGCGGTAGACCGCCGGAACCGGGATGTCCTTGTAGTAGCCCGGGGTGACCTCGTACGTCTCCTGCTGCGTCTCGTAGACGGCCGGGATGTCGATGGTCTTGGTCGAAGCTTCGCGCGTGCAGATCGTCTTCTGGATCTTCTCGTACGTCGGCGGGATCGTCACGAGGGCGTAGCAACCCTCGCGCTGCTCGCCACCCGACGGACAATCGACCTTCTGCCACTCGGTGCGCGCCGGGCACACTTCACGGCACTCTTCCTGCGTCGCGAACTCGGCGGGGATCGTCTCGCAGCGCTGGGAGCACGGGCAAGTGCAGACCTGCTTGGCGCGCGTACCCATGACCGGCGGGACCCACTCCTTGTTGCAGCTCTCGGGCGTCACACAGACCTGGCAGGTGTCGGTGCGGTACTCGGGCGGGATGTAAACGCAGCACCACGCCTCGCCCGGACGGGCCTCAGCGGGGAATGCGCCACAGCCACTCTGGGGCGGACACGCAGGCTCGGGGCAGCACGCCGGAGCCGGCGCGGGAGGAGCGCATGCCGCCTTCGGCGCGCAGGGAGAGTCGCACGACCCACAGGAGTCGCACGCCGTGATGAAGCAACACAGGGCCAAGGCGAGCGCGAGTGTCGCGCACGACCGGGCAATCTTTAGAAACGTCGACCGCATGACCTGACCTCCTTGGGATACGACCCCGGACGCGGAGAATTGAACCCCCGTCGAACCGGACAAGCAAGACTTCCTTCGATGTTCTCGGATCGCCAGGCCCCCGTCTTGAATCGCCGTACCGGTTTGCGGTACGCCGAATCGCACGGGAGACTCGCCGTCGGCCCACCGAACCTCCCGAAACTACGGTCCATTCGGACCGCTTCGAGCGGGTCGACGTCGCGCCGCCTGCCAACTCCGAAAACGTGACCAAGGATCTATACACGTTCATTCCCCGTCGCAAGAGCGATTTTCGGCCCGTTCAGCGGTTTTCGCTCGATTCGGCGTCGCCGTAGGCGATTTCGTGCGCCAAGGCTGACATCCGCCACGAATTTTCACCTAACACGAGGCTCGCCGCGCGCTCGGCCGCCTCCCGGCGCTCGGAGTCATGTCGGGCTCGGCGAAGCGCATGCGCCCAGGCGTCGACGGTCGACTCGGAAACGACGATGCCGCTTTCATCGACCCGTTCCGGCAGCGCTCCCCCACCCGCGACGATCACCACGCACCCCGCCGCGCGTCCATCGAGGGCGGCGAGTCCGAACGTCTCGTACTCGCCGCGCGTCGGAACGGCCACGACCCCGCTGCGTCCGAGCAGGGCCGATCGCGCGTCGCCGTCGACATATCCGGGAAAGGAGACCCGCTCGCCGACACCGAGCGCGTGCGCACGCGCGACAAGCGCGGGCCGCTCGGGTCCCTCTCCGGCCAGCACCAATCGCGCCGACGCGTCATCACCCAGCGCGCTCGCGAAGGCGTCGAGGAGCAGGTCGAGTCCTTTGACGGGCACCAGGCGCGAGAGCGCCGTCACGACGAATTCGTGCGACGTCGCGCGCGGGACCGGTCGCTCGTCCGTCGGGCCGTGCCCGATCACGTGAATCGCCGGTCGCGCATGAACCCGCCGGACGACCCGCTCCATGAAACGCGACGGAACGATCACGGCGTCGGCTCGTTCGAGCACGGCGCGCGCCTGCGCCGCGTGGCGTCGCGCACGCGCGGGCGTCGCGTCGCCCGACGGCGACGCGGCGGGGCCCAGTTCGTCGGACGCGTGCGCGGTCACGACGAGGCGAGCCCTCGATCGCGTCGCGCGCGCAAGCAACCAATACGCCATCCGCACCAGCGTGTGCACGTGGACGACGTCGACCGAGGGTGCGATCGCCGCGCGCACCTGTCGAAGATATGCTCGCCGTCCCCCGAAGAGACCGCGCCGGCGCGCCAACCCGACGACGCGGACTCCCGCATCGGCCGCCTCGGTCAGGGCGCCGGCATTCTCGGCGCGGATGCAGACGACGACGTCGTGCCCGAGGCGCGCCTGCGCCCGCGCGAGCGAGCGCACGGCGAGCCCGATGCCGTACCGCGGAAAGCCACCGTCGAGCGTGACGTGGGCGATCCGCACGCGTGGAAACCTCGCAGCCGGCCCGTCCCGGAAACTCCGCATCGGGGATGGGCGTCGATCCTACCCGTGCGATGGCGGCGTTGGGAACGAACGAAGCAGCCGCCGCGCCGAGCGCTACGCCCGTCGCGGTCGAAACAGACCGAACGACGACGTGAAGCCGTGGAGATGCGTCTGCCCCCCCACCGGGCCGATCTCGCCGCTGCAAAAGCAACCCGCGAGCGGCGCGCCGGGAAACCGCGCGCGGAAGGCGCGCGTGTCGTGGTCGGGCACGCCGTAGAGGTGCATGCCGCGGCCCAGGCACGAGAACAGCAGCGCGCCACGACAACCGTTGCCGGGACCATCATGGGCCTCGAGCAGCGTTCGATCGAGATCTTCGGTCGAACTCACGCGGTCCCTCACGTGGAACCGCACGCGACGGCCCGGACGCAGCAACTCACCGACGTAGAGCCCCCCGCCGTCGCGCTCGCGCCCGAGGATGTTGCGCACGAGCCAGTGCCCCGGCGCGTCGCCGAACGGATCGGTCTCGAGTCCCAGGAAGAGCGCGGCGGAGCGCGCGAGTTCGCGATCCCGCTCGTTCGCCTCGCGCAGCACGCGTTGCGCGGCCTCGAGTGCCGGGCGGGCGTCGATCTCGCGCACGAGGTTGTCTTCGCACTTCGTGACCGTCATCACGGGACCGATCGGTCGACAGCCCTGCGCGACGGCGGGGACCAACGTCACGTCGCCGGTGAACGCGAGACCCACGGCCCCCGTACGGAGGATTCGATCGTCGAGCAGGAGCGTCTGATCGCCGGGGCCCGTCGCCCCGCTCGCGAGCCCTCCGACGATCGGCGCGCCCGGATACGCGAAGTCGAGTCCGGCCACCAGCATCTGCGCCGGAAATGAGTAGGGGTCGGCCACGACCACGAAACTCGGCGAGGCCGAGGGCGCGACCGAGACGAGTTCGTGCCACGCGGAGGGACCGGCATCGGGCGACGCAAGTCCGCGGGTCTCGACGTGGAAGCCCGAGATCGTCGCGCCCGGAAAACGGGCGGCGGCCAACGAGAACCCGCGCGCCGACTCGAACTCCCGGTCGCCGCCGATGACGCCGCCCGCGCTGGCACCGATGACCCGTGCGCCGGGAAACTCGTCGCGGAGGCGGTCGCGGATCGATTCGACGGCGAGGGCGTGGGCGGGACCGAAGAACGTGAACAGCACGTCGGCGCGCTCACCGGCGAGACCTTCGCGAACCGCCGCCACGGTGCGATCGAGCGCCGACTCCGTCTCACTTTCCGACGCTGCAGCGGACGCGAAACGCATCATGGAACGAACCCTACCGGAGGGGCCGGACGCTCCCGCGCTCCGATCACGTCGCGCGGGGCGTGGCGGCGATTCGCGCCGTTTGCGGCGGGCGGGTACCCTGCGCGACCTCGCACGGCCTCCCGGCGTGGGAGTCCATGACGGTCGACGCGGAGAGTCGCGATGACGGAAGGTTGGACGTTGACGCTCGAAGACGGCGCCGATTGGCGCCTCCTCGGCAGCACACCCGAGAAGGGCGCGACCGAGGTCGTCGTGCGCTCGTTCGATCGCGACGTTCTCGTCGCCACCGGTTCGACGCCTTCGAAGCCCGACGGCGCGCCGCTCGTCGTCCGCGCCGGCTCGGGCGGGCGCGTGACCGGCTTTCACGTGTTCGCCAAGCCCGCGCACACGGGCGCTCCCTGCCGAATTCTCGTCCGCGGCGTCTGACCCGACCGGCGCGCCGCCCCGAGTCCATTCGCCCCGCGTCCCATCGCCCCGCGTCCGGAGAGCACTCATGCGTTCCCACCCCCCGTCGCGCCGCTGGTTCGTGGTGTTGGCGCTCCTCTCGTCCGTCCCGCCGACGCGGGCCGCCTTCGCCGACGAGCCCAAGGCGGACGACAAAGCCAAGAAGGAGGCGAAGGACGAAACGCCCGCGCTCGTCGCGGCCGAGAAGGGACCGTTCACGGTCGTACTCGAACTCGACGGCGTGCTCGACGCGAAGGAGTCGACGCCGATCGAGGTGCATACCGATTCGTACGGCGGCAACCTCGAAGCGAAGTCGGCGCCGATCCTCGGGCCGACGCTCGTCAAGGCGGGAGACCTCCTCGTCGCATTCGATCCGGAACGGATCGACGACCAGATCGCGGGCGCGACGAGGGAATTCGACCTCGCCAAGCTGGGCCTCGAGCGCACGAAGGAGGAGGCCAGACGCACCGAGGCCGAGAGCCGGCGACAACTCGCACGCGCGAAGCTCGAGAAGGACCGCACGGTCGAGGCCCTCGAGTACTTCAACAAGGTCTCGCGTGCGTTCCGCATCACCCGGAGCGAACTGGAGTTGAAGGGCGCGAACGATTCGGTCACCGATCAGCTCGAGGAGCTCGACCAGCTGAAGAAGATGTACAAGGCCGACGACGTCGTCGAGGAGACCGAGAAGATCGTCATGGCGCGCTCGGAGCGGCAATTGGACCGATCGAGGAAGTACCTCGCCTTCGAGCAGGAGGACCACGATCGGCTGCTCAAGGTGGCATTGCCCCGGGAGCTGGAGGATCTCGAGCATGCCGCGGCGCGCGCGACCGCGGAGTACGAGAAGACCGTCGTGATCGTCCCGATGGATCTGGAGAAGTCCCGACGCGAGATCGGGAAAGCGGAGTTCGAACTGGACCTGCAGGCGAAGGGTCTTTCGAAGCTCGTGAAGGATCGCGCGCGTTTCGACGTCACGGCACCCGCGGCCGGACTCGTCGTGCCCGGATCGCTCTCCGAGGGACGGTGGAGCGGCGGCGACGAGATCGTGAAGGCGCTCAGGACGAAGGAGGCGTTGAAGCCCCATCAGGTGCAGTTCACCCTCCTCACGGGCTCCGCGTTCGTCGTGCGGACGTCGGTCGGCGAAGCCTCGATCCTCGAATTGGCGCTCGGGCAGACCGCCGAAC
>JANNRO010000710.1:0-8812 GCA_031401505.1 Planctomycetia bacterium | reverse complement strand
ATGATCGTGACCTTGTGGAGCGGATCGACCGCCTCGGTCAATTCGGTCATCAAGGCGTGCCCCGCCTCGTGATAGGCCGTGACACGACGATCTTCCTGGCTCATGACGCGGCTCTTGCGCGCGCGCCCGAAGCGGATCTTGTCGCGCGACTCCTCGAAGTGGCGGGGCTCGACGAGGTCGACGCCCTCGAGCGCCGCCATCAACGCGGCCTCGTTGACGATCGCCTCGAGGTCGGCGCCCGAGAAGCCGGGCGTCGCGCGGGCGACGATCTGGAGGTCGACCGCGGGCGAGAGTTTCACCTTGCGCGCGTGGACGCGCAGGATCGCCTCGCGACCGGTCAGATCGGGGAGGTCGATCACCACCTGCCGGTCGAAGCGACCCGGGCGCAGGAGCGCCGGATCGAGCACGTCGGGGCGATTGGTCGCCGCGATCATGATGATGCCCTGGTCGGTGTCGAAGCCGTCCATTTCGACGAGGATCTGGTTGAGCGTCTGCTCGCGCTCGTCGTGCCCGCCGCCGAGGCCCGTGCCGCGACGGCGACCGACGGCGTCGATCTCGTCGAGGAAGATGATGCAGGGCGCGCTCTCCCGCGCCTGCTTGAAGAGGTCGCGCACGCGCGATGCGCCGACGCCGACGAACATCTCGACGAAGTCGGACCCCGCGATCGAGAAGAACGGTACGGCCGCCTCGCCCGCGATGGCCTTGGCCAGCAGCGTCTTGCCGCAGCCCGGGGGACCGACGAGCAGCACGCCGCGCGGTATGCGGGCGCCGATTTTCGTGAACTTGCCGGGGCTCTTCAGGAACTCGACGATCTCGCGGACTTCCGACTTCGCCTCTTCGACGCCCGCGACGTCTTCGAACGACGTCGCGATGCGCTCCTTCATGTAGATGCGCGCGCGGGAGCGGCCGAAATTGAGCACGCCGCCGGGTCCGCCGTTGGACTTGGCGCTGCGCATCAGCACGAACCAGAACACGGCCCCGATGATGATCCACGGGAGCAGGCCGACGAGGAGGGTCTGGAGCCCCGTGCTCTCGGGCTCTTCCTTCACGTTCTGCGGCTTGAGCGAATCGCGCCACGCCTTTTTGACGTCTTCGGTCAGCGACGTCGCTTCCTTCGGTCCGGTGTAGGAAACGTGGAACGTGCGGTACTTCTTGACCTCGGGGATGAACTCCCCCTTGACCTGCGTACCGCCGATGATCGTGACGTTCTGGACGACCTGGGTTTTCGGAGAGCCCGCGGGGAGGTACGCCTCGACACCGGTCTGGGTGGTGATCAGGTCGTTCAACTCGCCGATCTGGAGCTCCTTGTCGTCCGCCGTGTGGACGTTGAAGAGGAGCAGGCCCATGACCGCGAGCCCGATGATCAGGAGCATCATGGGTACGTTGCGGCCCGGTCGGCGGCCCCGCTGGCCGTCCGGTCGGTTGTCGTTCGGTCGAGGTTCGTCCATTGCCGGAGTGTACCCCCCAATCGGGGGCCGTCTCGGTGCCGTGGACCCGTTCCGACCGACGCGACGGCCGATGCGCGATCGAGCGACGCGTCCCGCCGAACCGCGCTATCGAATCGGCGTCGTCCGCCGCGGGGCCTTCTGCGGAGGAATCGCCTCGTCGCCCCCGATCGGACGTTCGAGCCCTTCGACGACGTCTTCGGCGAGCGCCGTCGTGACCGTGTCCGTCGCCGAGCCCTCGAGGGTCTCGCCGAACATGTTCGGCGTGTACTCCTGCCGGGTCGACGTCGTGAAGCGGCGCAAGACTCTCCCGGACGCGCGTTCGATCAACTCGACGTCCACGACGACGCTGAATCGTTGTGCGATGGGGGTGGCGTTCGAGGTCTGAGCCAGTACGCCCGTTTCCGCGGAGCGAATCGTCCCTTTGAGGATCGCGTCGGCCGTCGCGGGCGACTCGAGGCGCCACGAGGTGCGCGCACGGACCTCTTCGGCAACGGCTCGGGTCAGGCGAAACTCCAGGTCGCGTCGATACGTTTGATTGTCGAATTGGGCGACGGCGATCGTCGATACGCCCCGTTGGGCGACCAACCGGGACGAGGAGTACGCGCAACCGGTGAGCGTCAGCGCGGCGAGCACTCCGAGCGCCGACCGACCCGGGATCACTTCGGTAGGTCCGGAGACAACGAGCCCTGGATGTGGCGGGGCGGTGGGAGATTCGCCGGACTCTGGTTCCCGGCGGCGGGAGGAGTGACCGCCGTTGCAGGAGGGAGGGCGGGGGGAGGAACGAAAGGCGGCACCTGGCTCGGAGGCGGCAGGTATCGCGGCGGCACACCCGGCGGCGGTACGTACGGGGGCGGTACGTACGGCGGCGGTACGTACGGCGGCGGCACGTACGGGGGCGGCACGGCGGGCGGCGGCACGGCAGGCGGAGGTGTCACGGGCGGCGTCGCGACCCTCGGTGTCGCGGGGGGCGGAGCAAACGGAGGTGGCGCCGAACGACTCGCGCCAGGCGTGCCGCCGCTCGGCGACGGCCCGGTCATGGACGCACCCGGCACGATCGGCGGGGGCAGTACCTCGCCCGCCGCGCGACCCGCCTCGACGTTGTCGGCGCGCCGCGCGTACGTCGACGCGCCGATCGGGTCGCCCTTGCCGGCGTAGTACGACGAGATCGATCGGTCCTTCGCGGCGAGGCGATTCTGGCACTCCGACACCATTCCTTCGGCGTACGCGATCTGTGCCGCCGACGCGCGCGGACGATCCTCGGTCAGGAACAGCCGATAGGTGGCGAGCGCCGACTCGACGCAGGAAACGATCGGTCGACCCTGCGCGTACTGGGGCGACTTCGGCCCTCGCGGATCGAGGTCGACGTAGCCCGCGTGGTATGCGGCGCCCTGGTCGCGCGAGAGATACGTGTCGGCGAGCCGCAAACGCGCCTCGAGCGCGTGTTCGCTGTTCGGGTACTTCATCAGCAGTTCGCGATACGCGAGCGCGGCATCGGAGTCGTCATCCTTCTTCGCGTACTCGGGGCCGAGCCGCATCAAGGCGTCATCGGGGAGATCGCCTTCGGGGAAGCGCTCGACCACGGCCTTCAATCCCTCGAAACCCTTCTGGTCCGACTTGAAGATGCCCTTGAATCCGGTCGCGCCGTCGATCACGCGGATCGACGAGTCGAAGAGCATGCGCTCGACTTCCCGCAAGTGCGGGTTGACCGGGAAGTCGGTCATGTACTGCATCAGCGCCGCGACCGCGGGATTCCAATCCTCGTCGGCGACGAAATTGACCGCCGCGAGGTACCGCGCCTCGATGGCGTGGATGCTGTCGGGGTGTTCGTCGGCGATTTTCGTGTAGTCGTCCGCGGCGTCGCCGAAATCGTTGTTCGCGGCCTGCGCGCCCGCGCTGTTCCACAACGCTTCGGCCTTGGCCGCCTTCGCCTCCTTCTCGGCGGCCGCCTTCGCATCGCGATCGGCCTGCGCGATGGCGTTCGAGTCGTTCATCCGCTCGACGCTCGGCGAGTCGGGCCGACCGCCGCCGCGGGTCCCGCCCGTCACGGCATTCGGAACTTCGAGCGGCACGCGCGGCGACGCACCGCCGCTCTGGCAGGACGCGAGGACGAGAGAGAGTCCCATCGAGGTGACGCACGTCGCAAGCCCGATCCGGGGCCCGGATCCTGGGACCTGGCTCCGGCTCCGTCGATGGATGCGATCGCGCATGGTTTCGAAGGGTACCGGGGCGGCAGGGCCGGACAAGGTCGAACGTCGGGGAAACGCGCCAGGCGGGTACCCTCGGCGCCGTGAGCCGCGCCGGACACCGAACGGACGCCATCGTCGTGCGCGTCGTCGAGTTCGGCGACACGAGCCAGATTGTGCACTTGGCGACGCCGGCGCGCGGGCTCGTCGCCGCGCTGGCAAAGGGGGCTCACGCACCGAAGGGGGCCTTTCAGGGCGGGCTCACGTTCGGCGTGCTCGGCGAGGCCGATCTGCTCGCCCGCCCCCGCGCGGAACTCGAACTCCTCCGCTCGTTCCGCGTGACCGATGGACTGCGCGGGCTGCACGATCACGTCGATCGCTTCGTCGCCGGTTCGTACATCCTCGGGCTCCTGCGCGACCTCGAGCGTCCGGCGCTCCCCGCGCCCGCGTTGTTTGCCGCGGCCGTGACGTCGCTCAAGGTGATTGCGACGTCGCCGCCGCCGAGCGCACCGCTCTGGGTGGCCGTGTTCGAAGCCCGCGCACTGGCCGCGGCCGGGCACCGACCGCATCTGGGCACCTGCGTCACGTGCAGTGGAGAACTCGGCCGCGACACCGTCTTTGCGCCCGCGGTCGGTGGTACGGCCCATCGACGCTGCGTGTCCGTCGGGCCGTCGCGCGCGCTCACGGCGAGCGATCAGCGTGCGCTCGCCCGCTTCTACACCGCGCGTCTTCCCGAACTCGTGGGCGAGCCCCCGACGATCGACGACGTGCGCGTCGTGCGCGCGATCCACGATCTCTTCCTGCCGTTCGTGCTCGACCGCGAGCCGCGGGGGCTACGCGCGATCCCCGGACGTTGATCCCGCCGCCGATTCGGGCGGGGTGGCGAGTTGGAACGCCGCGGCGACGTTGCGTGCGAGCGTCGCGGGATCGTCGCCGACCTCGACGATGAACGCGCGCATCCGGCCGGTCATCGCGACCGCGAAATCGAACGCGGCGTGCGTGGTTTCGGGCACCGTCGCGACGACCATTTGACTGACGACCGCCGCGAGCGCGTCGGCCCCTCTGGCTGGGCGGACCCCGCCGCCCGGTCCCTCGACAAGCCGCGGCAGCAGCACGCCGACGACCGAAAACAGCTGATCGACGCGCGGGGGCGTCAGGCCGAAGACCGGTGCCTTCCCCGTCCGCTCGTCGCGCAAGCCGGGTGCCGCGTACGGAGGCAGGAGGAACAGGCTCCGGTCGCCGACGCGAGGCGCTTCGGGCCACGGGTCGATCTCGGCTCGCGTGGGATCACCGGTCAACCAGCCGCGATCGTCCGAGAGGAGAATCCAACCGTGACGGCGAAGCGAGAGCGAGAGCGTCGACTTGCCGCCGCCGCGGGAGGCGGGGACGACGACGACGCCGGTCGCGGGCGACGGCATGCGAAGGATCGCTGCGTGAATCAAATAGACGCCCGAATGGCGCAGGTACTCGGCGAGCGCGGGAATCGTCAGCCGTTCGGCGACGGCGTCGCCCTCGGGGGCTGCGGGATCGAGCTCGATCGAAAGGCCCCCGGCGGCGCGCCACGTCGCGCTGCCGATCCCCGGGGCTCGCACGCGCGACTCGCCGTCCGCCGTTTCGAACGCGACGGCGACCTCGGGCGCGGTTCCCGCCGCAGGCAACGGCGCGGACTGCGCGGCGGGCGAGACTTCGACGACGAGATCGGCCGTGCGCGCGACCGACCGCTCTTCGAGCGCCGCGAGCGGGCCGAGCGCGCGTTCGACGAGCGCCGGGTCGCCCCGAAAACGCGCCGTGACGTGCCCGATTCGAATCGTGCGCGGGACCTGCGTCCGACCGATCGCCCGTCCGGTGCTCACGATGCCGATGCCGGCTCGATCGCTTCGACGAGTCCCGCGGACCGCAGCCGGTCGATCCACGTATGGACGTCCGCCGCCGCGCGCGCGCCATCGATGCCGAACGCCGCGACGAGCGAGGCGGCGAGGTCGAGGTGCGAAGCGCCCTCTTCGCGCTCGAGCGCCGCAAGCAGCGGGGCACCGCTTTGATTGACTCGGAAGAAGCGGCCCGTGCGCAGATGGAGCACGACCGCTTCGCCGTCGGACTGGGCGACGGAGGCGTCGGGCGTCAACCGGAAGCGGGTCGTCGCGTTCATGCGCGGGGGCGCCTCGGCGCACGGGCGCGCTCGGCGGACTTCATCGCGTCGATCGCCGCCTGAACGCGAGGCGGGAGGCGGCTCTTCGTCGCGGCGACGCCCGCCGCGCGCGGCACCGTGCGCTGGTGGTGATGACAAATGGCGAGGGCGAGTGCGTCGGAGGCGTCGAGCGGGCCGTCGATGGTCGCGAGCCCGAGCGCCGCTTTCACCATGGCGCGCACGCTTTCCTTGCCCGCGCGGCCCGCGCCCGCGACGGCCCGTTTGACGACGTTGTTCGCGTACCCAGTGACAGGAATCCCCGCGTCGGCCAGCACGACGAGGGCGGCGCCGCGACCTTCGCCGATGCGCACCGCCGCGCGCACGTCGCGGCCGTAGAACACCTCCTCGAGCGAGGCTTCGTCGGGGCGATGGGCGGCGACGACCTCTCGCAACCCGTGCGCGATGGCGCGCAGGCGCACCTCGATCGGGGCGGCGGAGGGCGCACGGACCACGCCGAACCCCTCGGCCACGAGACGGGAACCGTCCCGCGAAACGACACCCCAGCCGCAGACGTGGGTCCCGGGGTCGATGCCGAGGATGCGAAGACTCTTTCCGGGCGCGACCACGCCGCTCATGCTACCGAAGAGATGCTCGATGTCGGCGCCGAGCCGCGCCGGGCTACGGAGGGATTCATGACGTCCTCGACGTTTCGTCGCCCGCTCGCACCGTCGAGTCTTCGTTGGCGTTGCCCTCCCTCGCGGTTTCCGGCCTCGGACAAGGGGCGAGGCGGGTCGCTCGTCGAGACGATCGGACAGGAGCGCGCGCTCGAGGCGCTGCGCATGGGCCTCGAACTCTACGGACCGGGCTATCACGTCTTCGTCGAGGGGCTTCCGGGGACGGGGAAGGCCGAGATCGTTCGCGGGTTGCTCGAGGAAATGACGCCGATGTGTCGGCTGCCCGACGACCGCGTCTACGTGAACAATTTCCGTCACCCGGAGCGGCCGCGCCTGATCGAGGTCGGACGCGGACGAGGCGCCGAGTTCGCCAAGGCGCTCGACGCGGCGCTCGGCAACGTAGCGGAGGGCATTCGGCGGCTCGCCGACGACGAGTCGTTCGCCAAGCGCCGCGACGACATCACGAGCCGATCGCGAGAAGACGAGCGGAAGGTCGTCGACGCCTTCGAGAAGGAGTGCGCCGACGCGGGGTTCGTCGCCGGCACGATCGACGCGCCCGGAGGGACCGAACCCGACGTGCTGTTCGTCATCGGCGGCAACACCGTCGCGATGTCGGATCTCGACGCCGCCATGCGGGCGAAGGCGGTGCCTCTCGACCAGGAAGACGCGATCCGAGCCAAGCACGCCGAGTTGCGCGTTCGTCTCTCGGCGACGATGCGAAAGGCACACAAGATCCTGCAGGATCGCCGCCGCTCGCTCGACGAGATCGAACGCGCGGCCGCGCACCGCATCCTCGACGAGACCGTCACCGAGATGCGGATCAAGTTCCCTGATTCGGTCGTCGCCGCGCATCTCGTCGAGGCCCGCAATTGGTTCATCGACCGGTTCGGCGTGTACGCGCAGGCGTTGCTCGCCGCCGTCGAATCGGTCGAGGGGCGCAGCGACGCCTACCGTCAGGTCGCGGAGGAGGTCCTGCGCGAGTTCCGCCCGAACCTGCTCCTCGACCCGATGAACGGTCCCGGTTGTCCGACGGTGATCGAGGGGCAGCCGACCTGGACCAATCTCTTCGGTCAGGTCGAGCGCGACGTGGACGGGAAAGGCAACGTCCGAACCGATTTCCTGATGATCCGCGCGGGCAGCCTCCTCCGGGCGGACGGCGGTTATCTCGTGCTCCAGGTGCCCGACCTGCTCTCGCAGCCCGACGTCTGGCCCGAGTTGAAGCGCATCTTGAAACACGGCAAGCTCGAGATCCGGTCCCCCGACGCGCTCCTCGCGGCGAGCCCGCTCGTGCTCCATCCCGACCCGATCACCGTCAACGTGAAGGTGGTGCTGCTCGGTGACGAGGGCACCTACGCGGCGCTGCGCGAGGCCGACTCCGACTTCGCCGACATCTTCAAGGTCAAGGTCGTGTTCGAGCGGGACGCGGAATTGAACGCGAGATCGCTGTCGCGCTACGGGTCGTTCGTCCGGCGGCTGGCGGCCGAGGAGGGCCGACGCCCGATCGATCCATCGGGGCTCTCGGCACTCGCCGAAGAGGGCGTGCGCGAGGCCGGGCGACAGGGGCGCATCTCGGTGCGGTTCGGTCGCATCTCGGATCTCGTGCGCGAGGCCGACTACGCCGCGAATCGGGCGGGCGCGCCCTCGATCGGCGCGGTTCACGTGGCGGCGGCGCGGGCGGCGGCGGGTCGGCGCGCGGGCGTGCCCGAACGGCGGGTGCGCGAAGCGATCAGCGAGGGAATCATCCTCGTCCAGACGAAGGGCCGGCGGGTCGGGCAGGTGAACGGACTCGCGGTCTATGACTTCGGCGACCATCGCTTCGGCAACGTCGCTCGCATCACGGCGACGGTGGGCGGCGGACAGGCGGGGATCGTCAACGTCGAGCGGTTGGCCGACCTCTCGGGTTCGTCGCACGACAAGGGCGTGATGATCCTCTCCGGGTACCTGCGCGAGACCTTCGGGGCCGATCGCCCGCTCGCGTTCACGGGCAGCCTCGTCTTCGAGCAGAGTTATGGCGGGGTGGACGGCGACAGCGCGACCTGCGCCGAGGTCTTCGCGCTGCTCTCGGCGATCGCCCGCGTGCCGCTGAGGCAGGATCTGGCCGTGACCGGGAGCATGAACCAGCACGGTGACGTGCAGGCGGTGGGGGGCGTCAACGACAAGATCGAGGGCTTCTTCGACATCTGTGCCGAGCGCGGGCTGACCGGGACGCAGGGCGTGGTCATTCCCCGGGCCAACGCGCGCGACCTGATGCTGCGCGAGAACGTCGTCGAGGCGTGTGCCTCGGGCCGCTTTTCGATCTTCGCGATCGATCGCATCGAGCAGGGCGTCGAGTTGCTGACGGGCAAGCCCGCGGGCGCCGCGACCGGACACGGGCGCTTCGCG
>JANNRO010000709.1:0-9076 GCA_031401505.1 Planctomycetia bacterium | reverse complement strand
GCTCGTGGAGCACCTCGGGGCTCGGGTGGTCCATCGACTCGCACAACGCCCCGTAGACCGCGAGCCGCTGCGGCGTGACGCTGACGCCCGTCTTGCGGCAGATCGCCGTCAGCGCGTCGAGTCGTTCGCGGGTGGGGGGGGCGTGTCGCTTGTGCATGGCTCTGATGGAGAAATTTTATTACATACGGCCATGGGCGTGTCAAGCCCGGTCCGGGAGCGAGGATGGGTGGGTGCAACGACGCCCCGCCTTCGCGCTGATTCTCGTCGCCGCGGTGGTTGTCGTCTGGCTGCTGCTGCGAACTCGAGGCTTCGTCGCCGATCGCGAGGGTGAAACGTCGGGAGGCGAGGGAGACGACCGGGCGCCCGCGGCGATCGACGCCGCCGAACTCGCAATTCCGGGGTTGTCTCTGGCACGTACGGGATCGTTGACGGAGGTCGGCGGACGCGACGTCTCGGGCAACGAGATGGACGAGGGAGGCGACGACTTCCCACGTCCGGAGACGGCCACGCTCGAAGTCCGGTTTGAGCCGTTTCCCGACGCGCACGCGCACGAGCCCGGGTACGAACGGACGATCACGACGTCCATCCGTTCGCCCGACGGAACCTACGCGGCCGACATCGATCGGAAGTTCAGCGGCGCCGTGGGCGAACTCGTGGTCGAGGTGCCGGGCGTTCCGATCGGGGCACGCCGAGTAGGTGCGCGCTTCGGAAGCAATCCCTGGTTCGTACCGACGATCGTCCCGGTCGCGGCTCCACGGACGACGTGCCGACTGACATGGCGACGCGAAGACACGGCCCGGTTCGCGGTTTCCGTTCGCATGCGAGGCGCCGGTTCGAGCGCCCGAATCGACGCCTTCGACGGGCCGTATCTCGTCGCGACCGAGAGTGTCGGCGAGGAGAGTGAAGCGCATCCGAGGGAGATCCACTACGTCGCGAATCGACCCGTGCGGTTCGTGTGCAGGAACTTCCCCGGATCGAAGAGCGCGGGTCCCGTCGCTCCGATCACGGTGATCGGTCGTGCCGGTGCAGCCGAATCCGTCGTATTCGACATCCCCTCGACGACGAGTGTCAGCTTCCACGTGAAGACCGTCGACGGCCGCGCCATCGATCAAGCGCACGTCTTCGTCTGGCGGCGCATCGGTGCCGAGTCCCCCGTCCCGGCGGGCGAGTTGAAGTACACGAACGCGGGCGGGCCGATCTTCGCGCTGTTGCCCGGGCCTTACGAAGGTCGTGTGTGTGATGCCCCCGGGTACACGCCGCGTTCGTTCCGATTCGAAGTGCTGGCCGAACCGACGCAGGACGTCGAAGTGACGCTCGATTCGGGCGCGCCGACGACGCTCCAATTCAAGCGACCGGACGGGTCGCCCGTCGCCAACGAAGGGATCTGGATCGGCGCGATCGACTCGCCCGAGCCATCGGGCCTTGTGACGAGCTACGCGATGACCGACGCGGAGGGGTTCGTCCGCTTTCCGTTGCTGCCGCCCGGGTTGCTCCGGTTGGGCGTCGGAGGGCAACTCTCGGGTCCGATCGTGATCCGCCCCGACTCGGGCGCTGCGGTGGTCGAAGTTCCGGCGCGCCGAACAGGAGACGCGTCGCTGCGCGTTCATCTCTTCGGTCCCTCCGGGCGACCGATGGACAGCAGCTTCGTCTGGATGGACCGCGAAGGCGAGACGTGGGGGCCCTACACATCGGTCGAAGGCGGATTGGGCTCGTTCTCGGAACTCGAGCCCGGCCCGTGGCACGTCCACGTGATGTCGTCCTGGTTCTTCTCCGAACAGGTCGCGCCGTTCGACGGTCGCGTCATCCTGAAACCCGGCGAGACGCGCGACATCGAGATCCGGTTGAAGCCGCGGTAGCGCCGACGCGCGGAGTCAGTGCGCGACTCTCGCGAGGAATTCGCGTGCGCGGTCGGTCAATTCGGCCCCCCGACCCTCGAATCGGTGATCGCCGTCGTCGATCAGCACGACGTCGAGCGGACGATGGGGGCAACGCTCCCCGAACTCGGTCGAGACCTGCCACGGGACGTTGCCGTCCTGCTTCCCGTGGATGACGAGCGTGTCGGTCCGATATCGCTTCGCGAGGTCCGACTCGTCGTAGCCCGCCGCGTCCTCGACGATCCCGTACTTGAGCGGAATCCACATCCAGGTCTTGCCGACGGTGTAGGCGCCCGAACTCTTCCAATCGGCCGCCGCCTCGGGGCCGATCTCGGCGAGGAATCGATCGACGAATCGAAACGCCGGCGCGATGAGCACGTTGGCCTTCACCCGCTTCGGGTTGGCCGCCGCGTACCACGCCGCCGTCACGCCCCCGAGGCTCGAGCCGATCAGCACGAGCGAGGCGGACGGCGGGACGAGCGCGTCGATGGCCGCCGAGAGGTCTTCGATCATCTTCGAGAGCGTGACCGTTTCGATCATCCCCGACGACTCTCCGTGACCGCGGGCGTCGTAGGTCACGAAGGACACGCCTTCGGTCTCGGCCGCCGTGCGGAACGCCGTCGCCTTCGAACCGCTCCGGTTGCTGCCAAAGCCGTGCAAGTAGATCCACCAACGGCTGGCGTCCCGTCGATCGACATCGACCGCCAGGAAGCCGTCGGGGAGCGGAGTGCGTTCCATCGCGGGATCGTCGCCTGAATCCTCATCCCGCACGATCCGTGCGGAGGCGAGACCTTCGTCCGGCAGGACGCGGAGTCCGGCTATCCTTGCCCCGCCCGATTTCCGGGCGCCCACTTCGTTCACCTTCTTCGGAGTCTCTCCCATGTCCCCCGCGATGCTCGATCTCGTACTTCCCGACGGAACCCTTCGACAGGTCCTGGCGGGAACGACGACGGCCGAGGTCGCCAAGGCGATCGGCGCGGGGCTAGCGAAAGCCGCCGTCGCCGGATCCTTGGACGGCGAGGTCATGGAAACCGCCCGGCCCCTCCAAAAGGGCGGGAAGTTCCGCGTGCTCACCAAGAAGGACCCCGAGGCACTCCACGTGCTCCGCCACAGCGCGGCGCACCTGCTCGCCATGGCGGTGCTCGATCTCTTCCCGGGCACCGACCTGGGCTTCGGTCCCGCGACCGACGACGGGTTCTACTACGACTTCAAGCCGCCGGTTCCGTTCCAGGAGGGCGACCTCCCCCGGATCGAGGCGCGCATGAAGGAAATCGCCAAGGAGGCGCGTCCGTACCGGCGCAGCGAGACCACGAAGCCCGATGCCAAGGGGCGGCTCGCGAGGATCGGGTATCTGCTCAAGATCCCGCACATCGACGAAATCCCGGACGACGCGATCTCGTTCTACGACTCGGGGACGTTCACCGACATGTGCGAGGGACCGCACGTCCCCGACACGTCGTGGTTGCCCGCGATCAAGATCCTCTCCGTGTCGGGCGCCTACTGGCGCGGGGATTCAAACGGAATCCCCATGCAGCGGGTCCACGGGACCGCGTTCTTCTCGCAGGAAGATCTCGATGCGCACATGAAGCGCATGGACGAGGCGAAGCTACGCGACCATCGAAAGATCGGCCGCGAGATGGATCTCTTCTCGTTCCATGCGGAAGCGCCCGGGGCGGTCTTCTGGCACGCGAAGGGCATGGTGCTCTGGAACACGCTCCAGGACTTCCTGCGCGACGAGCTGCGCCGCCGCGGCTACGGCGAGGTCAGCACGCCCATGGTGCTGTCCGACGAACTCTGGAAGAAGTCCGGCCATTGGGACCACTTCAAGGACAACATGTACTTCATGGAGGTGGACGAGCGGACCTACGCCGTCAAACCCATGAACTGCCCGGGCTGCTGTCTGGTCTACGGCACGACGCCCAAGAGCTATCGCGACCTGCCGCTGCGCATGGCGGAGTTCGGTCGCGTCTATCGGCACGAGCTCTCGGGCGTGCTGATGGGCGCGATGCGGGTGCGCACCTTCACGCAGGACGACGCCCACATCTACTGCACGACCGATCAGATGGGCGACGAGATCGCCAACATGATCGATCTCGTGAAAGTGGTCTACCCCGCCATCGGCTACGACATGGCCGGGGTCAAGGTCCGCGTCGCGACCAGGCCCGTCAGTCGCATGGGCGACGAGCACAACTGGGACAAGGCCGAGTACGCCCTGCAGGACTCGCTGACTTCGGCCGGGCTGCCGTTTTCCCTCGCTCCGGGGGAGGGCGCCTTCTACGGCCCGAAGATCGAGTTCCACGTGACCGACGCGATCGGGCGCACCTGGCAGTGCGGCACGATCCAGGTCGACTTCTCGATGCCCGAGCGGTTCGGGTTGGAGTACACGGGCCAGGACGGGCGAAAGCACACCCCGGTGATGCTCCACCGCGCGATCCTGGGCTCGATGGAGCGGCAGATCGGCGTTCTGATCGAGCACCACGCGGGGAAGTTCCCCCTGTGGCTCGCGCCCGTTCAGGCGAGGGTGCTCCCGATCACCCAGACGCAGGACA
Organism: Planctomycetia bacterium; assembly: GCA_031401505.1. GTDB lineage: Bacteria > Planctomycetota > PLA2 > PLA2 > JAEUHO01 > JANNRO01. The sequence continues at coordinate 4,653 of JANNRO010000709.1, read as the reverse complement.
CGTACGCCAGGGCCACGCTTGCGGCGCTTCAGGCGGAAGGCCTCCGCATGGAAGCCGACTTCGGCTCCGACAAGATCGGGTCGAAAATCCGCCAGGCGACGATCGAACGCGTGCCCTACATGCTCGTGGTCGGCAGCCGGGAGGCCGAAGCGGGCCAGGTGGCCGTGCGCGAGCGCTCGGGCACCGATTTGGGCGCCATGTCGATCGAGGCGTTCGTGGCCCTTGCCAAGGACCGGATCGCCAAGAAGTCGTAGCGCAATCGTCGGATCCGGGTCCCGTCGAACGATCGACGGGACCCGCGTCCGACCGCTCGGTGGGTGGGGGTTCCCCTCCCGCCGTCCGTCATGGCATTCTCTACGTCGCGCGCCCGGGACGTTCCCGGGATCGCGTCGGCGAGCGGCGCGGGCTGCGGCCCGTGACGGCGTCGTTTCCATTTCCACAGGAGATCTCCCACCATTCGTCCCGACGATCGTTCGATGCCGGCGCCTGCGGCCGGTCCGCGGATCAACGAGAGGATCCGCGTCCGTGAAGTCCGCTTGGTTGACGACGAGGGGAAGCAGGTCGGCGTCGTGCCGACCGAGCAAGCGTTGACGATGGCGCAAGAGAAGGGCCTCGACCTGGTCGAAGTCGCGCCCAACGTGCGTCCGCCCGTCTGCAAGATCATGGACTTCGGCAAGTACAAGTACGAGCAGAACAAGAAGGCCCACGAGTCAAAGGTCAAGCAGCACAAGACGAAGTTGAAGACGGTTCGACTTCGGCCCAAGACCGATCCGCACATCCTGGAACTTCGCGTCAACCAGTCGCGAGACTTCCTCGTTCGCGGTGACAAGGTGCAGGTGATGATCCTGTTCCGTGGACGCGAGATGGCGCACCAGGACATCGGCGTCGCCCAGTGTCACGAAGTCGCCAAGCGACTCGAAGACATCGCAAAGGTCGAGCAGTCGCCCCGCACCGAGGGGCGTCGCATGACGATGCTCCTGACGCACAAGTAGCGGCGTCACCGCTCGGCGCCGATGGCTGGAGGTCCGGGCGCCACGCGGGCGCCCGCCTCTTGGCGCTGCCTCGGTTGCCGGACGAAGGTCCCGGATGCCCCCGAAAACCGCGGCAAATTTGCTGAATTCGGCAGTTTTCGACGTTCAAGAGGGATAGTATGCGCCTAGTGGGGCCGTTCCCCGTGGGAGGTCGAGTCCCTTGAAAAACGTCCGTGCGCTGATTTGGGCGCTTTCGGGAATCGCGACGGTTTCCGTCGTGCAAGGGCCGCTCGCGTTCGCCGAGGAAGTGCCCGCCGCGCCCGCGCCCGTTCCCGTGCCCGTGCCCGTGCCGGTGCCCACGCCCGCTCCCGCGAATCCGAATCACCCCGCTCCTCCGGTTTCTCCATCGCCTGCGACCGGCGCGCCGGTGGTCCCGCCGGGTCCGGCGAATCCGAATCTCCCGACCGGGCCGACGCTTCCGAGCGTGCCGCCGCCCGCCGCGAATCCGAATGGGCCGACGCCACCGACGTTGCCTGGCGCGCCGCTGGTCCCGCCGGCCGCTGCGAACCCGGGTCGTGCGACGCCGCCCGCCGCGACGCCCGCCGCACCGAGGACGCCGCGCGCGCCAAATCATCCGCTCCCGCCGTCGACGGATTCACCGACTTCGCCCCTGCCGGCCACGCCGCTTACGGAGCCGACGGACTCCGCACCTTCGTCAGGTCCGACCGTTCCGCTGGTCCCGACACCCGGAGATCCCGCGGCCCCTCCGATTCCGCCGCCGCACACGCCGTCGTCCCCGACGCTGCCGGTCACCCCGCCGTCTCCGAACGGTTTTGCCACCGGGCCTGACGCCGGAAGGACTCCCCCGCCCTCGTCGACGCCTGCTACGGCGCCGCCGACGCCGACCCCAGGGCTAACCGACACGGCTGGCGGAACACTTTCGTTGGCGGAGGGGAGCGACGCCGAGGTCGGCGCGAAACTGGTGAAGAAGGGACGGGGGTACACGGCGAAGACCGGCAAGATGCCGGACGCGCCGACGACTCCGCGTCCAGGCACACCGCCCGCATCGGCGCCGTCCGCGGGCGCTCCCCCGACGCCGGGGGCGCCGGGTGCCGATCCGGCCGCGCCTGCGGAGCCTGCCACCACGCCGGATGAGGAACCGGCGAACATCACGACAGGTTGGTACGACGCGGACCCTCCCGAGCCTTGGGAAGTGGTCACCATGATCATGGATGGAGACGGCAACCTCCGAATCGTCTGGGGCAAGAAGAGTCCGACCCCGACGACGCATCCGTCCGATTCGGGTGCACCGATATCGCCGACGACTCCGTCGGACCCGACGAGTCCTCGGCCGAATCCGAACGCACCGCTGCCATCCTCGCAGGGGCCGGGAACGGACCCGACCTCGCAGCCTCCGTCGCAACCGCCGACCGCGCCGCCGAGCACGCCGACCGATGGGCCCGCGAATCCCAACCACTCGCCGCCGACACCGAGCGATCAACCGGCTCACCCGACGGATGGAGACGCGCCGCCGCCGTTGTCCGGCCCGGCGCCCTCTGCGCCGCCGACACCCCAAGTTCCGACTCCCGGCGACGGACCGCATCATCCGAACGAGGGGGCCTCGCCCAGCGCTCCGCTTCCTCCTCCGATCCCATCGGCCCCGTCGGCACCGCCGACGCCGAGCACGTCCGATCCCACACCGGCTCCGTCTCCCGCTCCCGCGCCGTCCCCTTCGCCGAGCGCGCCTCCCGTCCCGAGCGGTCAAACCGCCCCTGCCCCCGCCCCGGCACCCGCCGGCTCAGGGTCCGTGGGCGACTCGAGCGGCGCGTCGTCCACCGAAGACGGCGCTGGCCGCCGGGGCAAGCGCAGCGCCCATACGGCCGATTGGCGCGACTGGTGGAACGCGAACGCTGGTCCGCTGCGCGAAGCGCGCCCGCACCGGATCAAGGTGACGAGCGAAAGTGGTCTCGATGGCATCGGGAGCGATCCGATGCCGTTCGTCGAGCCCCCGTCCCGGCGAACGGTCACGACGCTGCTCGTACCGACACTTCGCCACGTGTTGGCGACCACCGACCGCAAGCAGCCCGAGACGATTGCGGCGTCGATGGTCGCGCTCGCGAAAGCGAGCGACGATCCCGCCGACGTCGGGCGGATCGCCGCCGCGTTCGCCGACTCGCGGCTGGCCGATTCGGCGCACGAAGCGGCGGCGATCGCACTGGGCTGTTTCCGTCGCACGAAGCCGCCGCCGGCCTTCGATGGCGCATTCTACGACGGCGTACGCACGAAGCTCTTCGGGGTCCTCGACGACCGCAACCAGTCCCGCCGCACCCGCGGCTTCGCCGCGCTCGCGATCGGAATCCTGGGCGATCAGGCGAACGATCGCAACGACGTCTTCGCGACCGACGGTCGCATGGTGATCCGCGGGCTTTGGCTGCGGCTCGAACGTCCCGACATGGACGACGACACCGCCGTCGCATTCCTCGTCGCGCTCTCGCTCCAGAACCCGCGTGGCGTTCCGAGCGCGGTGCGCACCGGGTTGAAGCGCCTCGCCGTGTCCGGCGACGCCGGCCGTCGCCGACGCGGCGCGCTCGCCCGTTCCCACGCGATGCTCGCGCTGGCTCGATTGGGTGACGGCGACGGCGTCGCGATCGCGACGTCCATCGTCAATGCGCCTTCCGAGGACGCAAACGTGCGCCGTTCGGCTCTTCTGGCGCTCGGTCTGCTGGCACCGCGCCTCGACGACGGCGAGCGCGAGCGTGTCGCGAAACTCTTCCTCGTGCACGCGAGGAAGGGCGAACCCAATACGTCGGGGCTCGCGCTGATCTCGGTTGCGAAACTCGTTTCTGCACGCCACGCCGATGGCGGACCGAGCGCGGCCACGATTTCGACGCTCGAGACGCTCGTCGACTTCGCCGTCCGGGGGTCCTTCGAGGTTCGCCCGTTCGCGGCCATTGCGGTCGGCCTCGTGGCGCGCCCGATCGGCAAGGCGATCGACGACATCGCCTTCATCGACGCCCGCGAGAAGGCGCTCGACAAACTCCGCCGGGTCTACGCCGACGACGGCGACGACCCCGTCATGCGCGGCGCGTTCGCGATCGCGCTCGGCATCGCCGGTGACGCCCGGGCCCGCGTCCAACTCGAAGCGACCATCGTCTCGCGTCGTTCCCATCCCGATCTCGCGGCGTACGCGTGCGCCGGGCTCGGATTGATGGGCAACGTTCCGCGTTCATCGATCGCGGCGCTGCGCTCGGGGCTTACCGGCCGATCGTCGGAGATCCTCCAGTTCGAGGCCGCCCGGGCCTTGGGGCTGATGGGCGAAGCGAAGACGGTCCCCGCGCTCGTGGCGCGGCTCAACGGGGCGGCGACCGAAATCGCGCTCTCGCGCGCCGTGACGCTGCTCGGTGCCGTCGGCGACGGGTCGGCGATCGAGCCGATGTGCACGCTCGCACGGCGAACGACCTGCTCCGACCTCACCCGCGCGCTCGCGTGCGTCGGACTCGGTCTCCTGGGCGATGCCGAGCGCACGCCTTCGCTTGCGCGGTTGGGCGCCGACTCGAACTACCTGGCGCGCAACGAGACGCTCCAAGAGGTGCTCGCGGCCCTCTGAGCGCGACGGCGTCCACGCGCGGTTCGGTGGACGTCGTCCCCGTGACGGGGGATGGCGATGTCGAGCGCACGCCGC
>JANNRO010000708.1:0-2249 GCA_031401505.1 Planctomycetia bacterium | reverse complement strand
ATCAGGGCCTCGGCGTCGGGCAGTTCGGCCGCGAGCACGCCCTTCTTGATCCACTTGCCCGAGCCGATGAAGTGGGCGAACACGATCGCATGGACGAGACAGCAGAAGATCGCCGCGAAGAGCCCGGAGAGGAGGTGCACCCGCGGTTCGATCGCGCCCCCCCGGAGGAATCCGAGGACGAACGCGATGACGAGGAACAGGAGGTTCCAGGCGGCGAGTCCGACGTGAATGCGGCCCATGCCGGAAGTGTCGCAACGCGGACACGAGGCGCGAAGGGACGACCGGGGCCCCTGCTACGCTCGGTCGCGTCGCCATGCTCGATCGACGCCTCGGCCCCCTCCACCTCGTCGAAGAACTCGGCCGCGGGGGCATGGGCACCGTCCACCGCGCGCGCGTCGTGGAACCGGCGCACGGCCTCGCGGTCGGAGTCGAGGTGGCCGTCAAGGTGCTCCACCCCCACCTCATGGCCGAGGAAGACTATGCGGCCCGCTTCGCGCGCGAGGGCGAGATCGGCGTGCGGGTCAGCGACGACCGGGTCGTTCGCACGTACGGAACCGGGACGTTCCGGGAGGCCGGCGGGCCCGAGGTTCCCTACCTCGTACTCGAGTTCGTGCGCGGGCAGACGCTGCGTTCGCTCCTCGGCGAGCTCGGCCGCGTGCCCGAGGCGCTCGTGCGGCACATCGGTCGCGAGGTCGCACGCGGCCTCGCCGCGATCCACAAGGCGGGCGCCGTCCATCGCGACGTGAAACCCGAGAACGTGCTCGTGACGCCCGAGCATCGCGTGAAGTTGATGGACTTGGGCGTCGCGAAGCACGACGACGACCTGCGTCATCTCTCCCAAACAGGGGCGTTCGTCGGATCGGTCCTCTACGCCGCGCCCGAGCAGTTCGCGGGCGAGGAGGTGCGCGTCCTCGACGGCCGGGCCGACCTCTATGCGCTGGGTCTCGTGCTCTACGAGTTGACCGTCGGTCGCCATCCGTTCGGCGACGCCGACGTGCGCAAGGCGCTGGCGCGACAGCTCGCCGCCGCGGCGCCCCGGGCGACGGCGCTACGACCCGAGACGACGCCGTTCCTCGACGCCGTGATCGCGCGCCTGCTGGAGCGGGTCCCCGACGACCGCTTCGACTCGGCGCAGGAGTTGGCGGCCGTGCTCGACGTGGGAGAGGCGTCGCCCTGGTGGGAGGCGGAGCGTCGCATGCGGCCGGCGGCGGGTCCCCGCCGTCTGCCACGCGTGCTGGTCGCGCGAGAGACCTCGCTTCACGGTCGCGATGCCGAGTTGTCCCGCCTCGACGCCGCGTTCGAGAGCGCCCGACACGAGGCGGGGAGCGTCGTACTCGTCGAGGGCGAGGCGGGCATCGGGAAATCGAGACTCATCGACACGTGGCTCTCCAAGTGGGCCGCGGGGATCGACGTCCCGCACGTGCTGCTCGGCACGCACGCGGGCGGCGGCGCGCTCGAGGCGATGGCGGAGGCCGTGCGCGTGCATCTGTCGGGCTCGGACGTCGACGCGGCGCTTCATCGCCGGCTCGCGAGGACGCCGCTGCTCATTCCCGCGCTGTCGGCGATCGTGCGCGAAGAGCCGCTGCCGATCGAAGGCATCGCTTCGACGCGTGACGCCATCCGGGCCGGGTTCGTCGCGTTCGTCGCGTCGCTCGCCGCCGATGGACCGACGGTCGTCGTGATCGAGGACCTCCACCGCGCGTCGGAGGAAGGGCGGGCCCTCTTCACCGCCCTCGCCGCCGAGGTGAAGAAGCGACGCATCGTCCTCGTCGGCACGTTTCGTCCGGAGGTCCCGGAGGCGTTCCCGACCGCGCTCGCGGCCATCGCGCCGGTCGAGCGGCTGCACCTCGCACGGCTCTCGCCGAAGGTGCTCGCGGCGCTGTTGACCGAGGCGCTGGGCTCCGTCCGCATCGCCGACGAGATCGGCTTCGGCATCAGCGCCAAGTCGGACGGCAACCCGTTCTTCGTCTTCGAAGTGCTGCGCGGGCTGCGCGAGACGGGTCGGCTGGTTCGATCGGGCGACGGGACCTGGATCCGCACCGAGGTGATCCGTCGGATCGAGATCCCGTCCTCCGTTCGGGATCTCGTGCGCGAACGCCTCGCGGGGCTTTCGGAGGAGGAGCGCGATCTGCTCGACGTCGCGGCGTGCGCGGGGGAAGACTTCGACCCGTTGCTCGTCGGCGAGGCGTTGGGCATCGAACGCATCCCCGTCCTGAAGCGCGTGGGGCGACTCGAGCGCGACAAACGCC
>JANNRO010000707.1:0-5592 GCA_031401505.1 Planctomycetia bacterium | reverse complement strand
GCAACGTCTTCCAGCCGGACGTCGTCGTGCTGCGAACGCCGGCGTCCTGGAATCGGAGCAACGTCGGCATCCCGCGCCTCGCGATCGAGATTCTGTCGCCGACGTCCGCTCGCCGCGACCGTGCGCGCAAGACGCCTCGCCTTCTCGATGCCGGGGTCGACGAAGTCCGGCTCGTCGATCCGGCCGGGGAGTCGATCGAGGTCGTGAGTCGTGTCGGTCGGCGGACGGCCTCGGGCGAACGACCGGCGGCGTCGCGCTCGATTCCGGGATTCGTCGTCGTCCCGCTCGAGTTGTTCACCCGACCGACGTGACGGGGCGCTCGCGCTACGGCTTCTTCTCGACGACGGTAAACTTGCGCTCCGTCGTGTTGAAGGGACCGCCGACCGGCTGGTCGTCGCGATTGAGGAGTTGGAGTTTCATCACGTGTTCGCCGACGGCGGGCGGGGGTAGAAGGACGCGCTTCCAGTCGCGGTAGCCGTACTCCTTGACCGTCGTAGGCTTCCCGTCCTTGTCCTTCGCCGGAACGTCGAACTCGTCGAGTCGCTTGCCGTCGAGCCACGCCGCGACGTGGAGGCCGCCGCGCTCGAGCGTCACGTGGGTCTGGTACCAGTCGAGCATGAAATTCTTGTGGTTGGCCGATCCGACGACGTACTCGCCCTTCGGACGGCTGTAGGTCAGCATCGGCGCCTTGGGGTCGAACTCGCTCGCGAGATCGCCGCCCGGCTGTCCGACGTGGAAGCGCACCCACGCGAACGCGCCGTCGTTCTTGCGCGCCTCGTGCTCGAGCGCGCCTTTGGCGTCGGTCGGTCCCGCCGAGGGGAACGCCCGCAGGATGTGCGTGCCCGGCGTCAGCACCTTCGGGTCGAGCGTCGTCGCCTGCGAGACGTCGTAGATCGCCAGGTACGGCTCGTTGTCGATGATCAGATGGAGATGCTGGCCCTTGCCCGCTTCGTCCTTCCCGACGGTGTAGTTCATCAGGTCGAAGAGCACCTCGACCGTCACCTTCTGGATCTCCCGCTCGATCTCCTTTCCGTCCTTGTCCTTCTCCTTGACCTTCTCGGTCACGATCGGGACGACCTGGTCCATGCGTGGGGACGCGAAATGAACCCTGGGTCCCGGGCCGCCGGCCGCGTTCGGCTTCGTGCCCGCGTCGCAGGCGACGATGAAAAACGCGACGAGGAGGGCGGCTGGTACGGAGAGAAATCGCATCGAGTCGCTCCCAAAGTGGGCACGGAGGGTCACGAAGCGCCGGAGTATAGGCGCCGCGATCGGGGGACAGGGCCGCGGGCGCGGGTCGCTTGCCGGGGGTCCTTGCCACCCGTAGCATGCGCCGCGTCCCCGTTCGCCCTCGCACGCCACGCAGCACCCCGGAATCCGCACCCCATGCGTCGGAACTCGACCTCGACCTCGCTCGCCGTCCGCGCCGTGACCCTCGGGCTCGCGCTCGGGACGCTGGGCGCTTGCGGCAACGACAAGCCCGCCTCCCCTCCGACCGCGTCGCAGCCGTCGCCGTCCGCGCCGACGTCGCCCCTCCTCGTGGTCGGCGTGGTCCTTCCCATGACGGGCAAGCACGCCACCTTCGGCGAGGAGTCGTGGAATGGAATGAAGATCGCCGAGGCCGAGATCCGCGAGAAGGACCAGAGCTTCCAGGTGAAACTCGTTCCCGCCGACGAACAGAGCAACCGGGAGGTCGTCGGGCCGCAGACGAAGCAGTTGATCGAGAACGAGGGCGCGTCGATCATCGTCGGCTCGGTCGCGTCGTCGAATACGATGCAGGCGGCGGTCATCTGCAAGGAGGCGGGGATTCCCCTGCTGACGCCCGCCTCCACCAACGACACGCTGACCGCGGACGTCGCGAAGTACGGCGAGAACGTCTTCCGCGTCTGCTTCCAGGACTCCTTCCAGGGGGCCGTGCTCGCGCGCTTCGCGTTCAACTCGTTGAAGGCCAAGAAGGCGGCATCCCTCGTGGACAAGAGTCAGGCGTACAGCGTCGGCCTCGCGGAGCAGTTCGAGAAGGAATTCGTGAAGCTCGGCGGCACGATCACGACCGAGTACTACACGTCCGCCGACAACGACTACACGACGCTGGTGCAGAAGGTCGGTCAGTCCAGACCCGAGGTCATCCTCATCTCGGGCTACTATCCGCAGGGCGGACCGATGATCAAGCTCGGCAAGGACGCCTGGAAGGGCGTTCCGATCATCGGCGGCGACGGACTCGACTCCCCCGACCTGCTCCCGCTCGTCGGCGAAACCGACGCGAAGGTCTACTTCACGAGCCACTTCGTCGCGTCGGACGTCGATCCCGTCGTCCAATCGTTCGTGAAGAAGTACCAGAACGTGACCGGTGGCAACGATCCTGGCGCGATGGCGGCGCTCGGCTACGACGCGATGTACGCGGTCTATCACGCGGCGGTCAAGGCGAAGAAGGCGCGCGGAGCCGGGAAGGTGCGGCCGCAGGACCTCTCCGACGGACTCAGGGGCCTCGAGTTCACGGGCGTCACGGGCCGGATCCTGATCGGGCCCGATCGCACGCCGCGCAAGGCGATCGTCATCGTCAAGGCGGCCGGTTCCTTCCAGTTCGTCGAGAAGATCCAGCCCGAGTGACTCAACCCGTCGGACCCGGGTCCCGTCGCGCCATCGCCCGGGGCGCCGCGGCGCTCGGCCTGCTTGCGCTCGGCTACGTGGTCCTGCGCACGTTCCTCGGCGACACCCGATCGGGTTCGTTCCTCGACTATTTCTCGATCGGGCTCGGGCGCGGGGCGATCTACGCCTTCATCGCGCTCGGGTACACGATGGTCTACGGCGTCATCCGGCTGATCAACTTCGCGCACGGCGAGTTCGTGATGGTCGGCGCGTTCGCGGGCTACTTCGTGTTGCGCGACGGCGGCATCGAACGATGGGCGCTCCCGGCCCCGTGGCCGGTGCTCCTCTCGTACGTCGCGGCGCTCCTCGCCGCCGCCCTCGTCTCGGGCCTGCTCGCGGTGACCGCCGAGGCGCTGTGCTATCGGCCCATCCGGAAGGCCGGCCGCATCGCGGCGTTGCTGACGGCGGTCGGGCTGTCGCTGTTCCTCCAGAACACGGCGAGACAGATCAGCGCGATCGGCCCGACGCAGCGGCCCTGGCCGGCGCCTCGCACGTGGGCGTCCGTCGCCGACGTCCCCGTTCCCGCCGACGCCAACTACTACGAACTGCGCTCGTTTCCCGACCCGACGGGCGGCGGCGTCGTCCAGAAGGAGAAGCTCGTCGTCGCGAAGGGCTACGAGATCCGCCCCATCGACGTCGACCGGCTCGCCAACGCGGGAGACCGACCGGTGTTCCGCAAGGTGGACATCGATCCCCGCCTCGTCGATCGCGTCGTGATCGTGATGCTCGGTGTCGCGGGGTTCGTACTCTGGTGGCTCGTCCAGCGGACGCGCACGGGGCGGGCGATGCGCGCCGTGTCGGAGGACATGCCCGCGGCGAGATTGATGGGCGTCAACGTGAACGCGATCGTCGCCGCCACGTTCTTTCTCGGCGCGTTCCTCGCGGGTCTCGGAGGCGTCGCGCTCTGCGCGCACGACGGCCTCGTCGACCCGTTGACCGGCTTCATGCCCGGGCTGAAGGCGTTCATCGCCGCCGTGCTCGGCGGCATCGGCTCGATCCCGGGTGCGATCGTCGGCGGGCTGTTCCTCGGCGTTCTCGAGAACCTGTTCGGGGCGTTCGTCTCCACCCAATGGAAGGATGCGCTCGCCTTCGTGGTCCTCGTGGGTGTGCTGCTGATCCGTCCCACGGGCCTGCTCGGCAAGGTCCGGCGGGAGAAGATCTGATGCTCGTCCTCGCCGAGTTCCAGTTCTCCTGGCTTTGGCTGGCCGAAGTGCTGATCGCCGTGATGCTCTACGCGACGCTCGCGGCGTCGCTCAATCTCGTGACGGGCTATGCCGGAATGTTCTCGCTCGGCCACCACGGGTTCTTCGCCGTGGGTGCGTACGCCGCCGCCTGGTTCACCACCCAGTTCCCGGGCGTCGCCGTCGGTTCCCTATCGGGCTGGGCGGTCTTCGCCGCTTCGGGGGTGTTCGCGGCGCTGGCGGCGGCGGCGTCGGGCCTGCTGGTCGGGATCCCATGCCTCAGGCTTCGAGGCGACTATCTGGCCATCGCGACGCTCGCGTTCGGCGAGATCGTCCGCATCGTCGTCCAGAACTCGCCGGCGCTGGGCGGCAGCCTCGGGCTCTACGTGCCGCGCGTCCTCGCCGAGCCCGAAGGACTCGCCGACGTCGAGTCGTTCCGCAACCTGTTCCTCGGGATCGGCGTCGGACTGCTCGCGCTGACGCTCGCCGTCATCCGAAATCTGATCAAGTCGGCCCACGGACGCGCGATCGTGTCGCTGCGCGAAGACGAGATCGCGAGCGAACTCCTCGGCGTGCGCACGACGCGCTACAAGGTCGGTGCGTTCGCGTTGGGGGCCCTGTTCGCCGGGTTGGGGGGGTGGTTCTACGCCCACTACAGCAATTCGATCGCTCCCGCCAATTTCGACCTGCAGGTCGGCATCAAGATCCTGCTGGTCGTGGTGCTGGGCGGATTCGGATCGCTCTCGGGCACGGTGCTCGCCGCGGCCGTGCTGATCGGACTCGAACGCCTCCTGTTGACCGGCGTCTTCGGTCCGACGCTCAAGGAGTGGATGCAGGTCGAGTACGCGGTGCTGCTGATCCTGCTGATGCTGCTCAGGCCCAACGGCATGTTCGGTAGCCGGGAGCTCTCCGAGGTGCTTCGCCGCCGCACGGCGGGGGGCGCACGATGACTTCGACGGCGACCCCGCTCCTGGAAGTCCGTCACCTCTGCCGCTCGTTCGGCGGGCTTCGGGCGGTCGACGACGTCTGCCTCGAGATCCGCGTCGGCGAGATCGTGGCGCTGATCGGACCCAACGGCGCCGGCAAGACCACCTGCTTCAACCTCGTGACGGGCGCGGACCAGCCGTCCTCCGGAGAGGTCCTGCTGGACGGAACGTCGATCTGCCGCTGGCCCGCGTGGCGGGTCGCGCAGGCGGGGGTCGGCCGAACCTTCCAGAACATCCGGCTCTTCAAGGAGATGACCGCACTCGACAACGTGCGCACGCCGCGCGCGTTCCGGGCCGGATACGGCCCGTGGGCCGCGATCTTCCGCACGAAGGCCTGCCGCACCGCGGAGATCGAGCACGCGCGCCGGGCGACCGATCTGCTCGAATTGGTAGGGCTCGGGGACTTCGCGGATGCGCGCGCGCGAGAGTTGCCCTACGGGGCCCAGCGACGCCTCGAGATCGCGCGTGCGTTGGCGCTCGAGCCGAGGCTGCTGTTGCTCGACGAGCCCGCCGCGGGGATGAATCCGTCCGAGAAGGCGGAACTGGCCGGCCTCGTGCGGCGCCTTCGCGACGACCTTCACCTGACGGTGCTCCTGATCGAGCACGACATGTCGTTCGTCATGGGGCTCTCCGACCGCATCTACGTGCTCGATCACGGCGAGCCCATCGCGAGCGGCACGCCCGCCGAAGTCCGGGCCGATCCGCGCGTGATCGAGGCCTATCTCGGCGCACCCGCGGCCGCGGAGGCGCCCTGATGCTCTCGGCACGCGACCTCGTCGTTT
>JANNRO010000706.1:0-12824 GCA_031401505.1 Planctomycetia bacterium | reverse complement strand
GACCACGCCGATCAGCGACGCGATCAGCATCGTGTTGTCTTTGGGCTTGGGCGCGCGGCCACCACCCTCCTCCTCATCGCCCCCGTCGCGCGAGGCACGCCCCTTCGACCGGCTCGACGCGCCGGAGGACGCACCCGAGCGGCTGCGGGACGAACCCGAACCACCCGACGACGATCTCGACGTCGACCGTGTCGGCGACGTGCGGGCCGCGGGCTCGGGAGCCGGCGCAGCCTCGGCGGGTGCCGCCTCGCGAAAGCCCGAGAGGTCCATCACCGTCTGACACCCGGTGCATGTGAACGTCGCCGGCGGCCGATCGGGCAGCTTGAACTTCTTCGAGCACGTCGGGCACTGGATCATCTGCGACATCGATCGACCTCCGGTCACGCTCGGGCCACCGCCCCGATTGTAGGCCGCGACCCTTCGAAGTCGCAACGCACGCTCGGACGTCGGGGACTTCCGGCGTCGGACGCAGGTCCCGTCCGCCGTTCGAACGTACGATGGTGCCCGTGGCGCCTCCCCTCGCGATCGTCCTTCGAAGCCTTTCGCAGTTGCACGGCGCGGGCGTCGGGTGGCCCGAGGCGCTCCACACGTCGCTCGGTCGGCGCGGGGCGCCCGGCGAGTCCGGCGACGCCTGGGACGGCGCCATCGCCGCCGTCCGCGCCGGCTCGCCACTCTCGGTCGCGCTCTGCGATCTGGTGCCCGCCGTCGATCGTGCCGGCATCCGCGCCGCCGAGTCGTCGGGGCGCATGGAAGAACTGCTCGCCAGGCTCGCACGTCGCCACGAAGAACTGGATCGCCGACGGCTCGCCGAGCGCGGGACCCTCGCCTATCCGGTCTTCATGGCGCACCTCGTGGCGTTCATTGCCATGATTCCCGATCTCTTCGTCGGCAACACGGTTCGCGCCCTCTTCTGGGCCCTCTCGATCCTCGTTCCGACGCACCTATTCCTCTGGAGCCGTCGCCGGCTCCGACGCGCCGACGAATCCGGCGAGGCGGTCAGCGGCTGGCTCGCGTCGCTCCGCACGAAGGCGGCCGTCGAGGAAGCCGACGCGCGATCGTTGACCGCACTCGCTTGGCTCCACGAAGCCGGCGTCCCTCCGCTCGAATCGCTGCCGCTGGCCGCGGCCTCCGGGCACGGCGGACGCGTGAGTGCCGATCTCGTCGATGCCTACAACGAGGTCAGCGCGGGTCGCCCGATCCACGGGGCGTGGTCGCGCATCCCGTCCGACCTTCGGTCGGCGCTCGTCACCGGAGAGACGACGGGACGCCTCGGGGAAGCCTGCGAGCGGTCCGCACGCTCGCTCGACGAGTCGGCGGCGCACCGACGCGAGGTGGCGTTTGCCCGGTTGAAGCCGATCACCGTGCTCGTCCTCGGCATCTTCGTCGGCTATCGCGTGATTTCGTACTACGCGTACATGATCAACTCGGCGATGTCGTTGCGCTGACGACGCTCGCCGTGCGGACGACGCCCTCGTCCGACACGTCGATTCGGGCGTCCGCGAGCGAGCCCGACACGATCCCCCGCAGGAGTGCGTCGGCGGCGACGGCCCCTTCGAATCGCGCCAGCGGGCCGGCTGCGCGGACGGGACGATCGATCGAGGTCGACGTACCTACGAGCATCAATCGTCCGGGAAGGGAACGTCGCTCCTCGATGACGTGACCGATGCCCGCGGACGCGAGATGAAGCGCGGCCACGCTCGCCGCCTCGGATTCGCCTCGGACGGTCACTTGCGCGGCCGCGATGCGTCGCTGTCCCTCTTCGCCGAATTCGGGGAGGACGATCTGGCGCGCGAACCGACGCTGCCGATCCGGATCGTACGCAGGGGCGTTCGCCGCGCCGCCGCGGTGGCGTACGACCACGCGCAAGCCCGTCGTCCGCGGCTCGGCGACCAGCACGTGATGACGGAGCGCCGCGAGGCCCGACGGCACGGTCTCGGCGCCCTCGGAGCCGAGCCAGATCTCGAGTTCGGCGCCCGCGCGCAGCGCGTCGATCGCGGTCCGCGCGCGCAACAGATTCATCGGACAATGCTCCAGGCGCAGATCGAGAACACCCGGAGGCGGCGCGTCGTCGAAGGGAAGCGATGCGGGCGCGCAGGCATCGGGGACCGGACGCGGTCGTCGACGCGAGGCGCCGCACGCGGGGCACGAGGCGTCGGCTCGAACGCCGAGCGACAGCGCGCGCGGACTCGCGAAGTCGAGCACCTGAAGGCCGTTGGACGGCGCCGACGGGTGTTCGATGCGCCGCAACGCCGCGTGCGCCGCGAGCGCTCCGATCGCACCGGGAATCGACGGCCAGACGCCGACGCGCGCGCAGGTGTCCCCCGCCGCGTCGCCGTCCTCGGACGCATAGCCGAACAGGCACGCGATGCAAGGTCGCCCCCCCGCGGGTATCTCGAGCAACCGCGCCTCGCTCTGGATCGCCGCGGCATGAACCAGCGCAAGACCCGCTTCGACGACCAGCGCATTGACGAGGTCCTTCGTCGCCGCGCCGTCGGTTGCGTCGATCACCACGCTCACGTCCCGAAGCAACCGCGTCGCCGTCGACTCGTCGAATCGATCGACGATCCCCTCGACGCGCACATCCTTCCCGGCGAGGCGCTTCGCCGCGACCAGTGCCTTTCGCTGTCCCACGTCACCGTCACCGAACGCGATCTGCCTCGGGAGATTGCTCGGCTCGACGACGTCGGGATCGACCAGTCTCAAGTTCGGCGCACCCGGCCGCGCGAGCGCCATCGCGGCCGGGCCGCCGATGCCGCCGACGCCGATGACGAGGATCGTGCCGGCGCTCATGGCGCCGATCTCGTCGCACGACGCTCGACCAAACGCCGTCTGACCGACGCCACGAGGAACCCGAGCGCCCCGAGCGCGATCCCGACGATCGACCACGCGGCCGCCGCCGAACGCGTCTGCGGGAGCGCCATCGGCAGCGACGCGATCGTCGTCTCGTCGTAGACGTCGGGGGCGTGAAGGCGGTCGTAGCCCGCTACCTCGTACGCGGCCGCCGTCGCGAGGTCCGACTTGAAAACCGATCGGCGGAACTCTCCGCGACGCTCGAGCGACAGGCGCTCGGCGATCGGATCGACCCAGCGCAGCGACGTCAGTCCCGTGACGACCGCGATCAGCGCACAGAGCGCGACACCGGGGTCCGGACAACGCAGCGACCGTCCGAGCGTCGCGAGCCCCCACGCGAAGAGCGTCGCGCCGATCGGGATCGCAAGCGCCGCGACGTACGCGCCCTGCGGGACCGATGCCGCTCGGGCGATCACCGATGCGAGCCCGGCCCCCGCCGCCCCCCCGAGTCCGACGATCGCCGCCGTCCACGCGGGACGAACGAACGCGCCCACCGCCGCCGCGGCGGCCGCGCCGAGCACGACGGCATGGAACGCCGACTCCGAGCCGCCATCGCCCGCGAGGCGCGTCACGGCGACGACCGCCGGCGCGACGACGACCAGCGAAGCGATGACGCGCAGGGGCGGGCGTCCTACGGCAGGCGTCCCTGGCAGATCGCCAAGGCCTGGACGGCGTACGACGTCACGACGAGAGGATTGCCCTCCTCCCAACGATCGACGGGATTGACCCACGAGCCGTCCGCGGTCTGGAGCGAAACCAGTTTCGCCGACGCCTCGCGGCGCCAATCGTGCGTCTTGCCGTCGGCGTCGACGACGGTCAGCGCCTTGCCGGTCGCCTTCTCGTGCTCGGCGAGCGCGCGGCACATCGTCAGGAGGTAGTAGTAGTAGCCCTGCTGCCCGTTCTTCGCGGGATTGTCGGTCGCCTCGAAACCGGGATTGCGATCGAGGACGAAGTGCTTCGAGATCCAGCCGACCGCCGCCACGACGCGGGGATCGTCGGCCTTGACGCCCGCGAAGAGCAGACACTTGATCAGCGCGTACGTCATGCTGCCGTACGAGCGGACCTCGTACTTGCCGTCCTCGCGCTTGACGAGCCCCGACTTGCTCATGCCCGGCCCGTAGCCGGCACCGCCGTCGTTGCCCGACACGATCTCGACGTCGGCCTTCAGTTCCTTGTCGGTCCGACGGACGACCGTCGTGTTGGTCTCGCTGCGGTTCTGGACCTTCGCGAGATAGGTGATCAGCCGCGTCCAGAGCGGACTGTCGGCCTCGAGGCCCGCGTCGTGGAGTGCACCGGCCGCGAACTGGGCGTTGGACAGGTCGGACGGGGCCGTCGGGTCGCTCTTGCTCGTGTACGGAAAGCCGCCGTACGAGAGGCTCGACTCGTCGGCATGAACCTGACTCGCGACGAGGTAGTCGCGCCCCTTGCGCTGGATCGCGCCGAACTCCGAGATGCGCGCACCGGCGAACGCGGCGACGCAGACGGCCGTCTCGTAATTGATGAACTGCGGGTTCGAGTAGATCGACCCGTCGTCCTTCTGCTTGCCTCGGATGAATTCGAGCGCCTTGCGAATCGTCGGATCGCCGCCGACCGATTCCTTCGGCGTCGTGGCGATGATCGCAAGCGCGCCGAACGCCGTGTACCCCGCCGAGATCGGCCCGGTCGGATCCCAGGAACCCGTCGCGTCGTCGCGCCGCCCGAGCAGGAACTTGCGGCCCTTCTGGAGCGCGTCCCCGACCTGCTTGTCCAGCGCGTCACCGAGCACCGCCGCGTACCCGTAGCCGCCCGCGTTCGCGTTCCCTTTCGACGGCGGCGCCGAAGCGGGCGTCGACGGCGACGACTTCGATTCGTAGCCGGCCTTTTCGTCCCCGCAGCTCGAGAGCGCGAGGGCGAGACCGCCAAGAGCGACGAACGCGACGAACGGATGGGAACGCTGCATGAATCGGGGACTCCGTACGCGAGGGGGCACCGGACCGCACGTCGATCCTATCGCCTTAGCGACGGTCCCCCCCCGTCCGGTTCACACGCTCGACCGCGCGGGCCGCCGCGGCCCGTAAGTCACGTGACGCCGGCCCCTTCGGCCCGCACGCCGACTCGTTCGCGCACCCGCAGGCGCCGCCTTTGCGGGGGGAGAACGTGCGCAGCGCACGGCCCACGAGCCAGGCAGCGGCCAGTCCCGCGAGCAGGAGCGCCGCAACCGTATCGAGGGAGAGGGCCGCGATCATCCCGTCACCGCACGAATCAGCGCCGAGGTCGCGAGCGCCCCCAGATACGCGAGCGCCGACATGTAGACGAACGCGAAGATCGGCCAGCGCCACGACCCCGTCTCGCGGCGCATCACGGCCAGCGTGGAGGCGCACTGGAGGCACAGCGCGAAGAAGACGAGCAGCGCCATCGCCGACGCGACGTCGAAGACCTTCTGCCCCTTCTTCGGTCCGTCCTCCCACGTCGCACCCATGACCTGCTCGCGAAGCGTGTCCGAATCGTCTTCCTGCGGGCCGATGCCGTAGATGACGCCCAGCGTGCCGACGACGACCTCGCGCGCGGGGAACGACGCCAGCACCGCGATGCCGACGCGCCAGTCCCAGCCGATGGGCGAGAAGGCGGGCTCGACGGCCTTGCCCATGCGTCCCATCAGCGATCCCCGGAGGTGGGCCCCGTCCGCCGTCTGGTCGGCGGCCGAACTCGCCGTGTCGGCGGCCGCCCCGATCGCGTCGCGGGCCTCGGCCGTGGCGGCGGCCTGCTTCTCGACGTCGGCGCGTGCCGCGATCGCCGCCTTCTCGGCCTCGCGCGCCGCATCGATCGCGGGGTCGCGCGGGAAGTAGCAGAGCGCCCAGACGACGACGCTGGTCGCGAAGATGAGCGTGCCCGCGCGCACGATGAACGCCTTGCCCTGATCCCACGTGCGGTGAAACGCGGCGCGCAACCCGGGGAACTTGTAGGGAGGCAATTCCATCAGGAACGGGGGCGCTTCGCCCTTCAACAACGTGCGCTTCAGAAGGAACGCCGTCGGCACGGCCACGGCGATCCCGAGCACGTACAGCCCGACGAAGACGAGCGCCCGCAGATCGACGAAGCCCATCACCTTCGTCGCGGGCACGAACGCCCCCACCAGCAGCGCGTAGACCGGCAACCTCGCGCTGCACGTCATGAACGGCGCGACGAGGATCGTGGCGAAGCGATCCCGGCGATTCTCGATCGTACGCGTCGCCATGATGCCCGGCACCGCGCAGGCGAACGAAGACAGCATCGGGATGAACGACTTCCCCGACAGCCCGCACCACCGCAGCATCCGGTCCATCAGGAACGCGGCGCGCGCCATGTACCCGCAGTCGTCGAGCAGGGCGAGAAACAGGAACAGGATCGCGATCTGCGGCAGAAAGACGAGGACGCCGCCGACGCCGCCGATCACGCCGTTGACGACGAGGCTCTCGACCGCCCCGCCGCCCAGGAACCCCTTCGCCTCGATCCAGCCGCCCAGCGCGCCGAAGACGTTGTCATTCAAGAAGTCCATCAACGGCGCGGCCCACGAGAAGATCGCGATGAAGACGGTGGTCATGATCGCGCCGAAGACCAGCGAGCCGAGCACGCGATGCGTGACCACCGCGTCGATGCGATCCGACCACGTGGCGCCGGGAGGCGAGTCGGTCGTGACCGCTCCCGCCGTCAGCCGCTCGATCGCGCCGTACCGAAGCGCCGCCTCGAGTCCGACGATCGCCGTCCCGACGGACTCGAGTCGGGTACGTGCCGCGGCGATCGTCGCCGCAAGCGCCGCACCGCCCTTCTCGACCGCGCGGACTTCGGCCGCTCCGCCGACGTCGAAGAGCACGCGGCGGGCCTCCGCCACCTCGACGGGAAAGCCGAAGACGGCCGAGAGTTCCGCGACCAGCGCCCGAGCTTCGCGATCGACCGGTTGGGGAAACTCGACCGCATGCGCCACGGGACCCGCGTCCGACAGTCGCTTCGCGATCGCGGCGCCGAGTTCCGCGATGCCCTCGTTGCGGTGTCCGACGAGCCGGACGACGGGGACGCCGAGTCGTTCGGACAGCAACGCGACGTCGATCGAAATGCCGCGCGCGGCGGCGGTGTCGGTCATGTTGAGCGCGACGATCGCCGGAACGCCGGATTCGAGCACCTGCGTCGCGAGGTAGAGATTGCGCTCGAGGTTCGATGCATCGACCACGACGACGACGGCGTCGGGACGCGGCGTGTCGGCGCGACGCCCGAGCAAGACGTCCACGGCGACCATCTCGTCGGGCGAGCGTGCGGCGAGGCTGTAGGTGCCCGGCAGATCGAGCAATTCGGCGTTCTCGACGCCGAGCAGCGGACCGTGCTTCTTTTCGACCGTCACGCCCGGGTAGTTGCCCGTGCGCGCACGGAATCCGGTCAGCGCGTTGAAAATCGTCGTCTTCCCCGTGTTCGGGTTTCCGACGAGAGCGACGAGGCGGCGGCGGACGGGTGTGGCCGGGGGGACGATCATCGGGGGCGGGAGCTACGCCACCCGGACGGCGCGGGCATCGGACTTGCGAAGCGAGAGGAGATAGCCGCGCACCTTCACTTCCATCGGGTCACCGAGCGGCGCGAATCGGACGACCGCCACCTCGACACCGTTCGTGAGCCCCATCTCGAGGAGCCGTTGGACGATGCTCGAAGCTCCGTCGATGGCTTCGACCCGACCTCGCTCTCCAACGGCCAAGTCGGCCAGGGTTCGCGGCATTCGCTCCGTGGTCGCGGCCGGGGCGCCGGTCATCGCGCGATCGCGCGCACGGCACACGAAAGATCGGGCCCGATCCCGATGCGCGACTCGCCCACTTGGACGACCATCCGTTTGCCCGCGCGCACGACCCGGAACGTCGCGCCGAGACAGAGGCCGAGGGCCGACAGTCGTTCGGCCGTCCCTGCATCGGTGCCGTGTTCGACGACGATGCCGCACGCATGCCGGGGCAGCGTCGCGAGGGTCGGATGGGGTGCGGCGTCGATGGACATGAACGGCGTAGTGCTGAATCTGCGAATCGTTCTCAACTACGGCGCCAAGTATAGCCCGAGCCGACCGCTCGTCGTCGAAATCCGGGAGTAGCACCGGGGCGGCGAACGGTGGTGCGGCCAGAGGGAGTCGAACCCCCAACCGTCAGATCCGAAGTCTGATGCTCTATCCAGTTGAGCTATGGCCGCACGCGATCGCGCGCCCACCTTACCGCAAGGAATCGCGCGGTGTGCTCGGCGGCGCGGCCGACCACCCCTCGGTCCGCAAACACCGATGCGCCGCCTCCCCCGACCGGTCGCGATCACTTCGTCGCGGGACCGCGGTCTCCGAGTTCAGGTCGCCCGGACGAGGGGGGCTTCGAGTTCTCCTGCGTCGGCCGCCGAACCTCGAGCTCCTCGACGAGCACGGACGGAGCGATCACGGAGACGGATTGACCGAACTGCCTCGTGTTGAGCAGCACCGGTTCGTCGCCGAACGCGACGATGTCCTTCAGGATGCGGTTCGCCGCCGACTTGAACGACGCGCCGCGGATCAACACCCGGTGCCCGTCGCGATAGAGTCGATACGCGACCGTCGGTGACGACAACTGGATGTCGCCGCCCCGACCGCCGTACCAGTACCCCGAGCCCTCGGAGAGGTCTTCGACGACGAGGCCGTACTCGAGGTCATCTTCCCGGCACATGTCGATCATCCGCTTCTCGAGCACGTCGCGGCCGACGCCGTCGCGAACCTCGATGAACAGGTTGCCGACCGAAGCCTGACTTCCACGGGCATGGCCGTTCGACTTCGCGATGAGTTTCGTAGGCGCCCGATTCATGTAGTACGACTTCAGGACCCCGTTCTCGATGAGCGTGATCGGTTCCGGCAGCACGCCTTCGTCATCAACCGGGAAGTAGCCGAGCAACGGCCGGCCGTTCCATTCGGTCTTCGTCGGATCGTCGCGCGCGGTGAGTCCCCGCGCGGCGATGCGGCGACCGAGCCGGTCGATCAACCGTCCCCCTCGGTCGGAGCCGAGATCCTGCCTCGGGTTCGACAGCGGCGATCCCACGGTCTCGAGGAAGAAGCTTGCCGCTGCATCCCCGGTGAACAGCACGGGCCCCGCATAGTCTTCGGCGGTCGGAGCCTTCGCGAGGGCATCGAGGAGGGTCGCGAGTTCCTCCGCCTTCGCGATCAACGTCGGCTCGGCGGGAAGATCGGCCTCGGTGCGCCCCTTGGCTTCATACGAGACGGAGAGGTCCATCCCGTCGGACGCCTGTGTCGCGGCCGATATCGAAAACGTGGCACTCGGGTACGCGAATCGATGCTTCGTCGGATCCGTGCTCACGAAGTACTGGTGGCTGATGCTCGCGCTCAACGACGCATCGCACGAGTAGACGATCGGATGCGCGCGGAACACGGCCGAGACGCGTCGCACGGTCTCCTGCCACCGCGTCTTGTCGACCGCCAATTCCTGCCGCGGCAGGACGAGGTCCGTCGTCGTCGCCGGCGCGAGATCGGGAAGTCGATCCGGCACGCTGTTCGCCGAGAGGTACGCCCGCTTCTTCGCGATGGACTCGGTCGCCGCTTTGTAGTTGCTGTCGAGGCCGAGCCACAACGCCTGTCGCAGCGCATCGAAGTCGCGTTCGAGCGGCGCCGCGCCCCCACCGCCGCCGAACGAGAAGCTGAAGTCGCCGGAGAAGTTCGTGTTGTCGAAATCGGCGCTTCCGACGCGGACGTCGGTCGAGAGGCTGGCGTCGCGTCCGCCACCGCGCGCCGTCACCGCACCGAAGCTCGCCGACACGTGGAACGACGACGTGTCCGTCACGTGGGCCTTCAGGAAGTACGGCTTGTCGACATCGGGCATCGACAGTGACTTCGCGCGTTCGAGTTCGCTCTCGATCGCACGGAACACGGGGTCGTCGTCGGACTTCGGATCCTCGGCGTGCGCCGGTCGGGTCGCGAACACGATGGCCAGCAGGGCCGCAACGGCCGCACTGGGCAAGAGGCCGTGGGAGTTTCGCGCGCTCATCGGTCGTACTCCGTCGCGCCCGGTTCGTCGTGCCCTCGCGACCCGACGGGCTTGGAATCGGGGCCCTCCTTCGGCGGGCTCTCGCACGGCGGGGCGCCCGGACTCTTCGGCGCGGCACCGGGCCATGGGGTCTCGGGGTGGAGCGGCGGAGGCTGGATCGGGAGCCGCTCGCTGCCCTTCTCCTTCTTCTCCACCTCCATCTCGCCGACGAGCAGGCTCGGCGCCACCGACGAGACCGGCACCCAGCCCGACTCGGCGCCGCAGTAGCCGTTGAAGACGGCGTAGTCGTCGCCGGTGGCGAGGATCTTCTCGAACGAGGCGAGCGGCGTCCCGACGAGGTCCACGCCGCGAACGAGTTCGTCGGGCCGACCGTCGGGATAGACGCGATAGACGATCAACGGCAGCACCTTGAACGACTGCGGCATCCCGCGCTGAGTGATCGTGAAGCCGCCGGCGATGTCCTGGAACATGAGCCCGTACGGCTTCCCACGAGCCTTGACGGTCTCGATCAGCAGCGCCCGGAGCTCGGCGAACGGCATCGTCTTGCTCGACGACGTGATGAGGTTGCCCTGCCTTGCGACCGGCGTCTCGCCGGCCTCGGCACGCCCGTGTCCGTTGCTGTGCGGGAAGTCGTCGATCGGCGAGCGGCACATCAGGAAGCCCTTCAAGACGCCGTTCTCGACGAGCGTCGCCTTCTGCGCGGGCTGCCCCTCCTCATCGAAGCGATAGTAGCCGTTGAGCACCGTATCTCGGAACTTGCGCTGCGTCGGATCGTCGACGATCGAGATGAAGTCCGGCACGACCCGCTCGCCGATCTTCTTCTTGAACGTCTGCCCTTCGTCCTCGTCCTTTAACCGATGACCCTCGGCTCGATGGCCGAACACCTCGTGGAAGAAAACGCCTGCCGCGCGGTTCATGATGATCGCCGGCCCCGTGTACGGCTCGACCAGCGGCGCGACGCGCAACTTTTCGAGCATGTCGATCAGCGCCCGCGTCTTCGCGGCGAGCAACTCTTCGGTCGGCAGCTGTTCGGGTGTCGTCGCTTCCACGCTGTCGTAGAGATCGAGGTCCATCCCGTCGTCGGCCTTGACGCTGCCCGAGATCATGACGCGCAGGAATCGCCGGGGATCGCGAATCCGCGCCCCGTCGCTGTCGACGAAGTACATCGTGCCGGTCGAACCGGCCACGCGGATCCTCGAGCCGAGGATCAGCGGATGTGCCTTGAAGATCGCCGAGAGCCGCTTGCAGCGCTCCTTCCAGACGTCGAGGTCGATCGGCTCCACCAGCCGCTCGCCGATGCTCGTCGAAGGCGGCTCCACGCTGAAATCGTCGGCCTTGTCGTCTTCCTCCGCGCGGATCGCTTTGTTCGCCTTCGCCTTGATGTACTGGCGCGACGCGGCCATGTAGGCACGGTCGGTCGATCGCCAGAGCGCCACGCGAATCGCGCCGACGTCGTCCTCGATGGGCAGCGAACGTCGACTGCCGAAGCCACCGAAGCCACCGAAACTCCACTCGCCCCGCACCTTGTGTGTGTTGTCGAATTTCGGGCTGCCGACGCGGATCGACGTGTGGAGGTCGCGGCTGCGCCCCGAGCTCGGGTCTTCCTGCGCGCCCTCGTCGAGGGCGCCGTAGCTGGCCGACACGGAGATCGAGTACCCGTCGTCGACGCGATACGAGAGGTAGTAGAGGGGCGCATCGCCTTTGGATCGCAGCGACTCGACCGATCGCCCGAGTTCCGCCGTCATCGCTTCGAGGACGGGATCCTTCGCCGCGTCGGGGGCGCTCCCGTCGCCGGCCGACGCGTGCGCGCCGCTGCCCAGCGCGAACCCCGCCGACGCGACCGCGAGACGCAACAGTCTGGAGCACTGCATCGCCGACCTCCCGCCCAGCTCAGGGGGTCGCATCATAGCGATCGGCGGAAAACGGCGTCGCCGCCCCCCCTCGAGCCATGGGCGCGATGCCTCATCCCTCGGGAGCCGTCCGCCGCAGCCGGCGGGCCTTCGGGCCCTTCGACTCGAACGGCGCCCGGAGAAAGTGGTGCAGCGCGAGGGAGTCGAACCCCCAACCTTCGGATCCGTAGTCCGATGGAGTCGATCCTAACCGGCTACGGCGGCGCTACTTGCGACGTTGACAATTGCCACGTCCCCCCCAGCGACCCCTTCGTGAGTCGAATTCGTCGCGTTCTCGGTCTTCGGAGGCGGCGCCGGATCGAGCCGCTTCATCGCATCGACCGTCGCCCCGCCAGGCAGATGGTTCGCGTACCTCATCGTCGTCGTCAGCGCGCCGTGTCCGAGGATCGCCGCGATCGTCGGCAACGCGACGCCCGCTTGGGCGAGCCGCGAGCCGCAACCGTGGCGGAGGTCATGGAGCCGCAGCCCCTTGAATCCGACGCGCTTCGCGGCGCGCTGGAATCGCACCGTGACGCACGACGGATGGATGGACGCGAGCCCCGGCCAAACGAGGTCCGGCCCCTCCATCGGGATCGGAGCCCGCGACTCCGAGAGCGCGTCGAGCGCGGCGTGAACGGCCAACGTCATCGGCACTTCGCGGGACCGCTTCGACTTCGACTTGCGAACGACGACGACGCGCCGGGCCACGTCGGCATCCCGCCATTCCAGCGCGAGCGCCTCGCCCCGGCGGAGCCCGGAATCGGCCAGCACGCGAACGAGCGCCGCGAATGGAGCATCGGCCGCGCTTGCGACGAGTCGGTCAACGTCCGCCGACGAGAGGAACCGGACGGCGGGAATCTCCTCTCGGGGACGCGGGAGCCCCTTCGACGGATTCGTGAGAGCGAAGCCGCGCTCGACGGCGAAGCGGAACGCGACGGAGAGCGCGGCAAGGTGACGGTTCACCGTGCCCGTTGACAGTTCCGCCGCGCGGAGCCCCGTGAGGAACGATTGAACGTCCCCCGCCGTGAGGTCCCGAATCGGTCGCGTCCCGAAGTGCTTCTCGATTCGATCGAGCCGCGCCTTTTCGCCGCGG
>JANNRO010000705.1:0-1524 GCA_031401505.1 Planctomycetia bacterium | reverse complement strand
CCCGATCGCGAGAATGCGCGTGCGCAGGTCGAACTCGGCGACGCGGCGCAGGTCGAGCGGTGACGCGCCGCCCTCCGTGCTGGTCAGCGCGAGCAGCATCACCTCGCCGGTGATGCTCGAGACCGGCGTCATCTCCGGGGGATGGATGTTTTCGGGCAGCGACTCGCGGGCCTGGGCCAGCTTTTCGGAGATCAACTGGCGTGCCCGATAGATGTCCTCGCCGAAATCGAACTCCGCCCAGACGATCGAGAGGCTCGTGGCCGAACTCGACCGGACGCGACGCACACCGGGAAGCCCGTTGATCGCGCTCTCGATCGGGAAGGTGACGGCACGCTCGACCTCTTCAGCCGCGTAGCCGGGCGCCTCGGTCATGATCGTGACGGTCGGCGCATTCAATTCGGGAAAGACGTCGAGCGGCATCGACTTCAGGTCGAACGCAGCCCCGACGACGACGCCGATCCCGAGCAGGAGGACGAGCCAGCGATTGTTGAGCGACCAGAGGATCAGCTTGTTGAGCACGGGTCAGTCCTTCCCCTCGTGCCAAGAACCGTCCGCGTGGAAGTGCCCGTTGGCCGACGCCTTGCCGATGCCCGTCAACCGCAGCTGGTGGACGCCGTTGCGCACGACCTCGTCGCCCTCGCCCACTCCGGAGAGCACCTCCACCCAGCCCTCCGATCGCCTTCCGATCGAGACGGGCGTGCGAATGACCTGGTCCGCCTGAGCCGGGTCGCGTCGAAAAACGAGCGTCTCGAGTTCGTCCTGGACGACGCACACCGTCGGAATCAGCGTCTCTTCGTTCGGGCTCCGATCAAGCAGCACGGCCGCCGTCGCCGACGAACCGTCGGGATAGGCCGATCCGTCGCCGGGCAGTCGGGCCTCGACGAGGATCGTCCGGGTGCGCGGATCGGCGACGAGGCGGGCAGAACCCAGCTTCGTCTCGAGCATCGAGCATTCGACGCATCCCACCTCGATGCGCACATCGGCATCAGCGGGGAGGCGAGCGGCATCGGCTTCGGGCACTTCGCCGCGAAAGACCATCTTCGTCGAGTCCACGATGCGAAGCAGCGGCGAGGCCGCCTCCACCCACTCGGCGTCCGACGCGACGACTTCGACGACGACACCGTTGGCTGGGGACCGAATCGCGACCGATTCGAGCAGCGCCCACGCCGGCCCGGAAGCCGACGCCGCCGAGAGACTCTCGACGGGAAATCCGGTGAGGACCGAGAGATCGCGAAGCTGCTGGCGCACGCTCGTCCGAGCGGTCGCAAGCTTGCGATCCAGAATCCCGATTTCGAGTGCCGCCGTCTCGGTGCGCACGCGCGCCGTCGCCAGTTTGAGGATCAACTCCGGGACCGCTGTCCGCGCCTCGTCCCGGCGAAGCGTCGCCTCGAGGGCCGCCGCCTGCGCCTCGACGTAGTCCTTGCGGGCGGTGAAGGTCACCCCGGTGGCCAGCCCGCCGTCGGCGGTGAGCTTCTGCGTCGATTCGGCGCGTTCGCGCGCCATCGTCGCCAGTCCCTCGGCGCT
>JANNRO010000704.1:0-6316 GCA_031401505.1 Planctomycetia bacterium | reverse complement strand
CGTCCGTCGAATCGGCGTGGCGAGCGATCGTGGGTGCCAATGGGAGGGTGAACGCGTGACCGATCCGGCAAACTCTGCAACCGTCGGCCCCGCTTCCGACGATCGCCGGGTGTCCGTGCTCCTCGTCGACGATCAGGCGCTGATCGGCGAGGCCGTACGGCGCATGCTCCTCCCCGAGGCCGGGTGGCGCTATCGCTACGTCTCCGACCCGCGACAGGCGATCGCCGTCGCGAAGGAATTCCAGCCGACGGTCATCCTCTCCGACCTCGTGATGCCGCAAATGGACGGGCTCGAACTCGTGCGCCAGTTCCGGGCCGACTCCGACACGGCGAAGATCCCGCTGATCGTCCTGTCGTCCAAGGAGGAACCGGCGACCAAAGCCGAAGCGTTCCGGTTGGGAGCCAACGACTACCTCGTGAAACTCCCGGACCGCGTCGAGGTGGTCGCGCGACTGCGCTATCACACCGCGGGCTACGTCAGCATGCTCCAGCGCGACGCGGCCTACCGGGCGCTCAGCGACGACATCGACTCCGCCGCGAGGTACGTCGAGTCGTTGCTCCCTGCCCCGCTCGACGAACGGGTTCGGACGCGGTGGAAGTTCATTCCCTCGGCATCGCTCGGCGGCGACGCCTTCGGCTACCACTGGCTCGACGACGACCAGTTCGTGATGTATCTGCTCGACGTCAGCGGGCACGGCGTCGGCGCCGCCCTGCTCGGCGTCTCGGTCCTGAACGTGCTGCGGGCGCGCTCGCTGCCGGGGACCGACTTCCGCGATCCGGGGAAGGTGCTCGAAGGGCTCGGCGGCACGTTCACGATGGAGTCGCACGGGGGCAAGTTCTTCACCATCTGGTACGGCGTCTACCGACCTTCGACGCGGGAGTTGCGCTGGGCGGGCGGTGGTCATCCGCCGGCGCTTCTCTTCTCGCCCGCCTCGCCCGTCCCCAAGGCGCTCGATTCCGCCGGACCGATGCCGGGCATGATGCCGGGGCTCGCCTACGAGACTTCGTCGGTCGTGGTCGCGCCGGGTGCCCGCATGCTGCTCTACAGCGACGGCCTCTACGAGATCCGCAAGGGCGACGACACGGCCTATGGCTACGAGGAGTTCGAGGCCGACATGGGCGTGCCGTCGGACGGGGCGGCCGCGCCGCTCGAAGCCGGCATCGCGCGCGCCGAGCGACTCTCGGCCGGTCGCGGCTACGACGACGACGTCTCGGCCCTCGAGGTGACGTTTCCCTGACGCGACTCGGGGCGGGCTGCGGCATCAGTCGTCTGCCGTTTCATTCGTTCGGGCGGGGGACGGCGTAGAAGCGTCGCATCGGCGATGGTGTGTTCATCTCATGTCCGAACGCATCATGATTCATGCCGACATCTGCAATGGGCGACCGGTCGTTCGAGGCACCCGCATCGCCGTTCAGACGATCTTGGAATTCCTCGCAGCCGGCGATTCCATCGATGACGTCCTTGAAGAGTACCCGAGCCTGGTCCGTGACGATGTGCAGGCGTGTCTCGAATACGCATCGAGACTGATGGGGAACCATTACTCCATCGTACCCGTGGCATTAAGGGCTTCCTCTTCGATGAGAGTCTTCCGTACCGATTGACATTCACGCCCGGCTTGCCGGTCACCCCGGTGTCAGTTCTTGGTCGCGGTCCTACCGATCGCGAGATCTGGGAGTACGCGCGGCGGCACGCACTCGTCATCGTTGCCAAGGATGCCGATTTCTCCGCCCGCATCATCCTCGCGACGCCGCTCCCTTGGGTGGTCCAGCTGCGCATCGGGAACTTGCGGCGCCGCGATTTGCACGCCTTGCCGGCCCGTGTTTGACCGCAGGTCGAGGTGCATCTGCGATCGAACAAGCTCGTCAACGTCTCATTGGTCGCGTCGAGGGTGTTCGCTGACAGGGCCCCTTCGGTCGTCGCGAGCCACGGCTCCGTCGTCCGTTTTGCTCGTGTCTACGCACGCGCCTCGGTTCGTGCACCGCCACCGTCGGAAAACGACGTAGCGCACCGGCAATCAGAGATCCCGAAACGCGGGCGGAGTGCAGGGGCGCACTCGGAGTCGTCTAGTTCGTCAGGTGCTGCAGCGCGTTGACCATGGGCCCGTCGGAGATCTTGATCAACCCGTCGAACGGTCGATCGAACTCCAGGATCAGGAGAATGGCACCCGACACCGAGATCGCCGCCAGCAGCAACGCGACGACCGCCGTGGCGTTCCTCGGGGAGAAGAGACCGACGCTGCCGAAGATGATCGCCAACCAGGCGACCACGACCGCAAGCAGGAGATGAGAGGTCGACCCGGACTCCTGCTCGAAGAGCAGCCAGCGCAACTGACCGAGTTCGGCGACCAGGTCCGCCGCCTGCGCCCTGAACGTGCGCTGGGCATCGTTCTCGGCTGCGAGGATCTGGATCGCCTTGGGCAATCCCTGGCTCCAGTCGCTCGCCGGATCGGTCGGCTCGCCCGTGTCGTCGGACCAGATCCGAGCGATCGACTCCTGGACCGTCCGGCGGAGCAGTCGTCGGGCGGGACGGGCGTCCGGCCCGTAGTTGATCAGCACGCCGTCCAGGAATGCGATCTTGGCCGCCATCTGCGTGATCTCGCTCTTTTCGGTGTCATACGCGTTCGAAGCTGACGCGACGAGGAGCCCCAGAATCAGCGCGGCCATCGTCGCAACCAGCCCCATGCCGATCCGCACCGCATCTTTGGTGTCTCCGCTTCGGTGTTCGGCGGGAAGCCTCGCGTTGAGGCGCATCCCCAGCAGGGTCGCGCCGAAAATGATCACGAAGACGAGAGTCGCCAGCAGCAGCGGGTTCATGACGAGGAGGCTACCGGTTCGGAGCGACGCCGGCACGCGTCGACGCACCCTTCCCCGAGCATTCACGTCCGGCCGTCCGTGTGCGAAACTGTCACCCATGAGCGAACGAACACGGTCCGCGTCCGAATCCAGCGCACGGCGGCCGACGAAGGGTTGGGTCGTCTTCGGTTCCGCGGCGGCCCTCGCCACGGCCGGTGCGGTGTGGGCGTACACGCGCGACGGGGGCGGGGCGGCGTCGTCGATGCACCCCGCCCCGCGCCCCGCCCCGCACGCCGGCGCCTGCATCCCGGATGCGGTCACCGACGCCGCCTACGGACCCACCGTCCCCAACACCGCACCCGCGCCGATACCCGCGCCCGATGGCATGGTCTGGATCCCGGGCGGCGAGTTCTCGATGGGTTCGGTCGACCCTCGCGGTTCGATCTGCGGCGGCGATCAGGCGATGGCCGACGCCCGGCCGATTCATCGGGTCTACGTCGACGGATTCTTCATGGACGCGACCGAGGTCACCAACGAGCAGTTCGCCCGTTTCGTTCAAGCGACGGGCTACACGACCGTCGCCGAGCGCACGCCGACGAAGGAGGAGTTCCCGACCGCGCCGCCCGAGAACCTCGTCGCGGGCTCCGTGACCTTTGCGCCCACACTGGAAGCCGTGCCGCTCAACAACCACTATCAATGGTGGTCGTATGTCCGTGGCGCCGATTGGCGGCATCCGGAGGGACCCGGCGCCGGAGTCTCCGGCCGCGAAAAGCACCCCGTCGTCCACGTGGCATATGAGGACTGCGAGGCCTACGCGACGTGGGCCGGGAAGCGGCTGCCGACGGAATCCGAGTGGGAGTTCGCGGCTCGCGGCGGTCTCGCCGGCAAGACGTACGCCTGGGGTGCAGAGTTCAAGCCCGGCGACAAGTGGGCCGCCAACATCTACCAGGGCAAGTTCCCCTTGAAGGGCGGTGACACCGCCGAGGACGGCTTCGAGGGGATCGCTCCCGTCGCGCAGTATCCGCCGAACGCCTACGGGCTCTACGACGTAGCAGGCAACGTGTGGGAGTGGTGCAGCGACTGGTACCGGGCCGACACGTACGCGGCGCTCGCCTCGGCCGGCGGGGTGGCGCGGAATCCGAAGGGCCCGACATCGAGTCTCGACCCCTCCGAACCGAACGAACCCAAACGCATCCACCGCGGTGGCTCGTTCCTCTGCACCGACCAATACTGCACCCGCTACATGGTCGGGACGCGGGGCAAGGGCGAGATTCGATCGGGAACAAACCACTTGGGTTTCCGTTGCGTCAAGGCGATCGAGGGGAAGAAGTAGTCGTCGGACGCGGGTCCCGTCGTCCGCTCGGGCGGTCCGCGTGGTAGTCTCGGCGTCGTGCTCGAATGGTCGCAATGCCCCGCGGTGGAACGGATCCCCGGCAAGGTGGGCGGCGTGTGGCTGTTCCGAGACACGCGTGTGCCCGTCAGTTCCCTATTCGAGAACATCGAGGGCGGCGCCCGGGTGGACGAGTACCTCGAGTGGTTCCCCGGTGTGACGCGCGAGCAGGTGGACGCCGTGCTGGAACACGCCGAGCGGAGTCTCGCGGGGGCCTGACTGTGAATATTCGGGCGCCGATGTGAAGGTGCTGTTCGACCAAGGGACTCCCGTCCCCCTCCGCCGTGCGCTCTCGGGGCACGAGGTGAGTACGGCGTACGAGATGCGCTGGTCCACGCTCGTGAACGGCGATCTCCTCGCCGCGGCGGAGACGGAGGGATTCGACGCGATCATCACGACGGACAAGAACATCCGACACCAGCAGAGTGTCGCGGGCAGGCGATTCGGAGTTCTCGTTCTGCCGACGACCGATTGGTCCAAGATTCGACGGAACTCCGACACGATCGCCGACGCGCTCGGCAGGCTCCAATCGGGCACGGTCTACGAGGTGAGATTCGACGACTGATCTCCGCTGCGCGTCGCGTGGCGCGCAACCCGAAGGGGGGGGCTGCGTCGAGCCTCGACCCTGCGGAGCCTGCCGAGTTGAAGTGCATCCACCGCGGTGGATCGTTCCTCTGCACCGACCAATACTGCACCCGCTACATGGTCGGGTCGCGCGGCAAGGGCGAGCTTCGATCAGGGACGAACCACGTGGGTTTCCGCTGCGTCAAGGCGGTTGAGGCGGGGTAGCCCGGGGAATCGAAGTGGCTCGGAGGACGTCGGAGTCCCCCGACGTCGGATGCAGGTCCCTTCGCCGATTCGATCCATCGAGCTTTCGCCGGGTGTCCCGGAACGTCGGTGCGGAGGCGAGGGGTCGGCTGCTAGACTCTGCGGCCCTTCGGAGCGAATCATGTCCCGAGTGTTCGTCGTGCTTGTCGCCGCCGCCGCCGCCGTCGTCGCCGTCGCGGACCGCGCGTACGCAAACCCGGTCGTAGACACGATCACGCGTCCGAGCGGTGCGCTCGCGAGCGACATCGGCGTCGGACGTCCGCTGTCGGTCGTTCCGGACCAGGTCGCCCTCGACCGTCCGTTGACGCTCGCCGACTCCGTCGCTGCAGCCGACACGGGTGGGGGCGGAGCTCCGACCCTCGACGGAGCGGGGGCCTGCGGCGACTACGTCTACTGCGTCGCGACGTGCGGGCCGGCCGCGTGTGCGTGCGACCGATGGCAGTTTCGGGCCTCGATTCCGATCTGGATCCCGGGCATCACCGGTTCGTTCGCGACGGGGTCCACCTCCGTCAGTTCGGGCGGCAGCCTCTTCGATTTTGCCGGCCTCGCCGACCGCTTCTTGGACGTAGCGACGGGGCTCGAGTTCGCGTTCGTGGGTAGCCTCGGTGCCTCGCGCGGACGCTGGTCGCTCGACATCGACGGCTTCGGCGCGACCGTCGGGAGCACGCTGACGGTGAAGTCGTCGGGCGCCGACGCCGAGATCGACCTCACGGCGTTCATCGGGCGCGCGATGGTCGGCTACCGGATCGTGGACGGTCCGCTGGGATGCGGAACCTGCGGCGAACGGCGCTTGACGGCCGACGTCTACACCGGCATCCGCGTCTACCACGTCAACCTCGAACTCGACACGGGCACGAGCGACGACAAGGGCTCAAGTGACTGGATCGACCCGATCATCGGGCTGCGAGCCAAGTGGGACCTCTCGGCGCGGTGGACGGCGGCGGCCGAGGCGGACATCGGCGGCTTCGGCGTCGGCTCGGACTTCGTTTGGTCAGCGTCCGCGTCGATCGGTTATCGGTTCACGTCGTGCTTCGGCATGCGGCTCGGTTGGTCCATCCTCGACATCGACTACTCGATCGGATCGGGATCGAAGAACTTCGAATTCGACGTGCGGTTCTCCGGTCCGACGCTCGCATTCACGTTCGAGTGGTAACGCCCGCGTGCTCGTCGGATCTCAGGGCGTCTTCCTGAGCAACTGATAGGAATCGGCGTCGGGAAACGTTCCCCCCGCCGTGGGCGTGAGTCGGACGAAGGCCGACGTGCGATCGGCCGTGAGCCAGATCGAGAGCGAAAGCGCGACGGCCGC
>JANNRO010000703.1:0-7479 GCA_031401505.1 Planctomycetia bacterium | reverse complement strand
GAGCTCGACGAGCGTGTCCACGCCCTTCCATTCATTCCAGAATCCGAAGAACCCCAGCGCGACTGAGTTCGGCCCAATACCGAGCGCGGCCCGGCATGCGGTTTCGACCTCGTCCCATCGACGCAGGTTGCGGAGGATGTTGATCTTCAGGAGGTGGCAGTCGGCGGATCGGGGCTCGGCCTTCAAAGCCCGTGCGCAGGTGGCCAAGGCCTCCTCGATCTGGTTCGATCGGGCAAGCGTGTAGGCCAGCGCACGAAGTGGCAGGTGTGAGGGTTCGCGTTGTGCCGTCCGCCGCGCCAACGCCAGTGACTCCTCCTTCTGTCCGAGCGCCCACAGGATCCAGACCTTCGAAGCCAACGCGCTGGACGAGGAGGCGTCGATGGCCAGGGCCTGCTCGCAGCTCTCGAGAGCCTCCGGCGCACGCCCCGCACCGAGAAGCATCTCCGCCAGATCGACGAGCAAGGCCTTGCGCGCCGGGCCGGAGGCGCCGACAAGGGCACGCTGGCCGGCGTCGACGGCGCCGGCCCGATCCGCGTTCTTGCGACGCGATAGCGACGCGGCACGCAGCGCCCAAGCGGGGGACGAGTCGGGCAGATCCTCGATGGCCGCCCGCGTCGCCCGGTCGTGCCATTCGACGGGCATCCAGGGCCAGCAACCGTCCACCAGCTGCCCGAAGCGATTCGCGTCGCCCCCGTGGTTCTTGCGGACCGCCGCCAGGCCCTCATCGAAAATCGCCTTGACCTTTTCATCCTGCTCGAGGCCCAGCCAGAGCCCGGCCATACGCACGCGGATGGCGAGGCGGAAGTCCCCCACGTGGGTCTCGAGAGCGGAGTAGTCCTCCAGCGCCCCGGTGACGTCGCCTTGCTGCTCGCGGCCGAACGCCCGCGCCTCGAGCGCCAGGGCGTGGTGAAAGGTGCTCTCGCCGTCGAGGAGACGGTCGAGTCCCGCGATCGCCTCGACTCGGTTGCCCTCGCAGGCGAGCGCATAGCAATTTAAGAGCTCGGTCAGCCGATCCTGCGTCGGCGACGTGAGACCTGCCGCGGCGTGCTCCTCGATGCCTTCTCCAAAGCGCGACGCGCGGAAGAACGCGTACGCGCGAGCGAGGCGCCAGGCACGTTCGTCGAGTCCGGCGCTCCGGCCGGCGTCGAGGTCGGCCAATTGGCGCTCGAGAGGCGTCTCCGGGAGCAACACCGCCAGCAGACGTGCCTCGTTCCGGCGCGGATGCGCGTCCGCCAGGCGCTTCAGTGTCGCGAGCAGGTCTTCGTTGTATTGCGGAGGCAGCCGCCACAGTCGACCCTCGGCGAACCACCCGCGCTCGAGCATCGATGCCATCGCTTGATGGACCGCCTTGTCGTATTCGAGATCGATGCGGCGCTCGCGCTCCGCTCGGTTGCTCGCCAACGCCCAGAAGACCACCGCTCCCGCGACCGCCACGGTGCCGATCGACGCGACCGTGCGCCTGTGTTTGCGGACCCGTCGCCAGAGCCGGACCACCGAACTCGCCCGGCGGGCCTGGATCGGCACGCCCTCGGCGAAGCGGAGCAGGTCGTGGCCCATTTCCCCCGCCGTCCGGTATCGCTTCGCGGGGTCGCGCTCGAGCGCCTTCAACACGATCGTGTCGAGGTCTCGCGGGATCCGCGGGTTGGATCGTCGTGTGGACTCGGCGTGCTTCGTGAGGATGCCGGAAAGCAGCTCCCGTGGCGATCCCGCCTCGAACGGCGATCGAAGCGCCAGGAACTCGTAGAGCGTCGCGCCCAGGGAGTAGACGTCCGTGCGGCCGTCCAAGGGGGTCGTGCCCGGCCGCAACTGCTCCGGGCTCATGTACGCCGGAGTACCCAGCACGTCTCCGGTCAGTGTCAGTCCGGCCGTGTCGTCGTCCACGCGCGCGAGCCCGAAGTCCGTCAGCTTGAGCGTGCCGTCGGCGTCGAGCATCACGTTGGACGGCTTGACGTCCCGGTGGAGAATCCCTCCGGCGTGGGCGTGGTCCAGCGCGTCGGCCAGACCCGCGAATGCGGAGGCAACGCGCGCGTAATGGGCGCGTCCGCTTCCGCCGGAGGTGACCCAACTCGAGGGCGTCTCCGGGTCCGGATCGTGCGGCGCCGATCCACGCAGACGCTTGAGGTCGACGATCACCTCGGCGAGAGTCCGGCCCCGGATCCGCTCCATCGCGTAGTACCAGATCCCGGCGTCTTCACCCATCGCGTGCACCGCGACGATGTTCGTATGGTGGAGGCTGCCGGCGGCCTGCGCCTCGCGGCGAAACCTCTCTACCGCCTTGGGGTTGAGCGTCACCGTGGGGGAGAGGACCTTCAGCGCCACCGTGCGCCGCATCGACTCCTGGCGTGCCTCGTAGACCACGCCCATCCCGCCACGCCCGATCTCGCGCACGATCCGGAAATCACCGATCGTCTCGCGCAGCGGCGCCCGCGGGCTCGCGGGTTCCGGCGGCCCCCCGTCGGCCATCTGCCCGAGGCTCTGCTGGAGCTCCAGTTGTGTTCGCAGATCCTCGGCGATCTCGGGGTGGCCGCGAAGCAGCTCCTCGGACGGTTCGCCGGCGCCCGCCTCGCAACGGCGGCGCCACTCCGCCACGATCCGCGCGGCCCGACGCGAATTCGACATCACTCGCCTCCCCGGGGGCCGAGTACCTCGGTGAGCCGTTCGAGAGCGCGGCCGTACAACTTGCAGGTCGAGTTCGCCGTGCGACCCAGTCGGTGCGCCGAGTCCACGATCGAGAGTCCTTCCACGTGCACGAGCCGAAGGAGCAGGGCGTAGGGCGTCGGCAGGGAGTCGATGGCTGCGCGGAGCCCCTGGCGTCGCTCCGCCTTCATCGCGTGTTGGCTGGGCGAGGATCGCTCCGAGGCGACTCTCTCCTCGGGAAGCGATCCCGCGTGGGACTGCTCTCGCCGAACGCTGCGACGTTGCGCGATTACGTGGTCTCGCACCTCGTCGTGGAGTTTGTTCCGAAGGATGTTCGCGAGCCACGCGCGGAAGGAGCCCGGTCCTCGGTCCACGAACCCCTCAAGGCGCACGAACGCGGTGAGCCAGGTTTCCTGGACGACGTCCGACTCACCCACCCGTCGTCTGACGCGCGGTCCCAGCGACCTCGCGGCGCGATGCAGGAGCGTAGGCCCGTAGCGTTCGTAGAGAGTACGGGCCGCGGCCTCGTCGCCCGCGCTGGCCCGACTCGCGAGGATCTCATCGCTCAGTTCGATCATTGGGCCCCCGGAGAACAGATTCTATGGCTGGGGCACTGTTGCTTGCAATCATGGAGTCGCCCCGATTCCAGAGGCACCACGTTCTCGGAGTCCGCAACTTGAGGCCCTAGGTGGACGCCTCGCCACTGCTCTTCCTGGAAGGCGTGGCACCTTCGGCGGCAGGTTCGCAACTCCATGTATGGGGCCCCGGCATCGCCCTCTTGCGGACGATCTTCGGCCGCGGTCCACCTTGGAGGATTCGTCATGGGTCGAGCCACGAAGGCCGCGGTGGGGTTGTGCTTCTTCGGCATGCTGTCGATGGCGGCGAAAGTCCGTGCCGACACCGGATACGAGGCGCCCTTCGCCCCGCGCGGTTCTGGCACGCCTCTGCGCCTTAACTCGGCCGGGGAAGCGGCGATCGTCGGGACGGACGGGTCCGTCGTCGTGTTCAAGGCCGACGGGACACCCATGGGACCGATGCCCACGCTCCCGGGTGGAACCTACGTGATCGCCAGCGGGTTCACCGACCCGCCCGCGCCGAATCGCATGGGCCTCGTGTGGGGCTACGGCGACACGGGAGGGGAGGAGCATGCCGTGATCTGGGACCCGCTCGCGGGGCTCACCGACGTTGGCACGCTCGCGGATACGACCATCAGCCGACCCATCGGGATGGACGCCGATGGATGGCTGTACGCCGTCTGCGGCAACGCGCTGGAGTCTCACCCCAACTCATGGTCGACGCTCGGACAGCGGGCGTTCGTCTGGCACGCGGGCCAGCCCGACGTGCGCGTCGAGATCCAGCCCCCCGTTCCTTCGTACGATCTCATCCAGTTGAAGGACATCTCGCCCGGCGGCAAGGTGCAGGTCTCTTCGTGGACCACCGGGTACGAAGTGAGCAACATCGGGTATGTGTGGGACAGGCCCAGCCAGTCGTTCGTCTCCATCGAGTACGGCGGCGATGTCGCGGAGGTGAACTCCTCCGGAGAAGCCGTCGCGGGCGGCGGCTACTGGGACCCGATTGGGATGGAGTGGCTCGGCGTCCCCCTCGATACCGTATGGGAAACATCCCTGATCTCGGATAGCGGCTGGATTGCTGGCAGATACTACCGCTCGCACTACGGGGGCGACTCCGTGTTTGTCATGAATCTTCGTGACACGAGTAACGGCCACACACCGGGGTTGTTCGAACTCCAGTTCCCGTCCGAGGAGAATGGCATCAATGCTCGACCGATCATCGTCACGGAGACAGGGCAGGTCGTAGGTGTTTTCGAGGGCTACAACTCGTTCGGGGAGGGCGCTCAGCACGTCTTCTTCTGGGACGACAAGGACGGCCTGTCGGACCTGACGCCAGACCTTGCGTCGGTCGACGGTCCCGCGTTCGTCCACTCCGTGGGCCCCGCAGGGAAAGTCGTCTTCGGTACGTCGCAGGGCCTGTTCGCTTGGCAGCGGGTGGACGGAATTGGAGTGACGACGGCGCTCGATGGACTCGTCGGGGTGGAAGCTGTCGTCCCGGGTTACTACTGGGTATGGCAGCCCACGAAGTTGTCGAACGCGCTCGGCCAGGTCCTGGCCCAAGACGCCTCGGGGAACTGCTTCCTGGCTACGCCTCTCGGCATCACTCAGCCCGGCACGGACGTCGAGGTTCAACCCGATGCCGACACCTCGATCACCTTCGACGGGATCGTCACCCCGGGCGAGACGAGCGTCGTCGCCTACGACATCGACGACCCGGACGCGCCGACGGTCCCTGCCGACTTCTCGCTCGCCGGCACGGGCGCACTGATCAACATCTCGACGACGGCCACGTTCTCCGGGTTCATCGAGCTCGCGATTCGTTACGACGCCACCGGAATGTCGGCGGCGCGCGAGAGCCAGATTCGGCTGCTTCACTTCGTCGATCCTCAGTGGGTTGACGCAACCGACTATGCGCGTCCGGGAGG
The DNA here is from genome assembly GCA_031401505.1 of Planctomycetia bacterium. Lineage (GTDB taxonomy): Bacteria > Planctomycetota > PLA2 > PLA2 > JAEUHO01 > JANNRO01. The sequence goes on along the minus strand of JANNRO010000703.1, from coordinate 2,345 downwards.
CTTCCTCGACACGGCGAACAACATCGTCTACGGCAAGGTGACCAGTCTCTCGCCCTTCGCCGTGGTCGAGGCCCTGGACGCAACACCGCCCGTCATCGCGTCCGTGAGCGACGTGCATGCGGACGCGACCAGCACACTCGGGGCGATCGTGACGTTTTCGACGCCGACGGCGTCGGATGCCGTCGACGGCACCGTCGCCGTGATTTGCTCGCAAGCATCAGGAACTCTCTTCCCGGTCGGAGTGACAACCGTCACCTGTACGTCATTCGACGCACTCCACAACACCACCACGACCGCGTTTGACGTGATCGTCCGGATCGACCCGCGTTACTTGAAGGGGGCCGTGGCGGACACGCTCAACTCGTTGATCTCCACGAGCGACAAGGCCACCGTCAAGAAGCTACTGAAGGCGATCAAGGACATCGAGGATGGCCTCTCGTCTGACCTGTGGGTGGACGACTTCCACCTCACGGAGAAGGGTCGCAAGGTCTTCAAGGAAGAGTCCGAGGCGGTGGGTCATCTCGCGGCGATCGACAATCCCGCGTCGGCCATTGCCCAGGCGATTGCGAGCCTCGTTGAGGCAGATCGTGTCCTCGCGGCAACGGCGCTCACGGACGCAACGGAGGCAGCGCCATCATCGAGTCACCTCGCGACGGCCGCTTCGGAGATGGGCCTCGGGGCGTCGTCGACGTCGTCCGGTGAACCCCGCGATGCCATCCGGCACTACCGCAAGGCCTGGAAGGCATCCATGAAGGCCATGGGGCTGCTGTAGTCCGGGAGCTCGGCGACTTCGACCGCGCCATTCCTGCAGGCACCTGCGAGTACTCGATTGACCGAAGTTCGGCATCACATCCGTTCGACTCCGCCGATTCCCGGCGGAGCGGGGCAGTTGTCTGCCGGAGACGGCGTCTCCGGACAGCGGGAGGAATCGTCATGAAGCGCATGTCCTTGTGGATCGGGGCCCCCGGGCTCCTGGTGGCCGGCGTGGCCTTCGCGTCGGGTTCGGCCGGTACGCTCGACCCGAGTTTCGGTGGCGGGGACGGCATCGCCCTGACACCCACCGTGGGGGCGAATGTCCGACGGATGGCCATCGATTCGGTCGGTCGAACCGTGGCCGTAGGCTTCGAGGGCAGTACCGGACGCGACCGCTGGTATGTGGCGCGCTTCGCTCCCGACGGTTCACTCGACACCACGTTCGCCGCCGGTGCCGGCTCCATGAGCCTCTTCGGCAGCGTGGCCAGTGACCAAGCGTTCGGTGTAGCGATCGATGATGCCGGGCGCATCCTCGTCGCCGGCTCGGTCACGTGGCAGGTCTCGGGTGGAAAGAAGCCGAAGACGGAGAAGGACTTTGGTCTGATCCGGCTCCAGCCCGACGGTGCCATGGATCCGAGCTTTGGTTCGGGTGGCATCGTCCTGACGGGGTTCAGCGGGAATGGCAGTGCCGACACCGCCTACGTCGTGCTGAGCCAGCCGGATGGCCGGACCGTGGTGGCGGGCGGTTCGGTCCAAGGCGGGTACGCAAATCTCGCCCGGTACACCGCGTCCGGCGCCCTCGACACGACGTTCGGGGCCGGATCGGGGAAGGTCGTGCTGTCGCTCGGTGGAGTCGCCACTCCGTGCGCGCTGCGCAGGGACTCCGCCGGCCGGTATGTGCTCCTGACCCGGCCCGGTACGAGCGGCCCCACGTTCCTCGTGCGTTTGCTGGCGAACGGGGCGCTCGACAACTCGTTCGGCTCGCGCAACCTGACGTCGATGCTGACGCCGCTGGGTAGCAACTTCTGGGGTGCCGGCCTGCAGCTGGCGACGGACGAGTCGTTCGTGGTGTGTGGCCGCATCGGAACGGGCTCGGCGTCCGATTCCGTGGTGGCGAAGTTCAGCGCCATCGGCAACCTCGATACGACCTTCGGTTCGGGGGGGGCGACGGTGTTGGGGCTCCCCTGGATCGACGAGGCGCGCGCGGTGGCGATCGATGCAGTCGGGCGCATCCTGCTCGCGTCGCTCTGGAGCGATCCGGCGCGAGGCAACAAGTGGGTGTTCGTCGCCTCGAGGCTCCTTGCGACCGGCGCTCTCGACGCGAACTACGGGAGCGGCGGCCTGGGACAGGTTGCGGACGCCGGAGGAACGTCGAACATGCCGTGGGACGCGGCGATCGATGCGTCGGGCAAGTTCGTCGCGGTCGGTGGCGGCCAGGTCATGTCAACTTCCGCCGTGATGCTCGTGCGCTGGCTCCCCGACTGAACGAACGAACCGCCGGCCGTCGTGGGGACCACGACGGCCGGCAATGGGCCGCATATCACGACGCGGGCCAGCATGTATTGCGTCGACTCGCCCACGCGCCCCCCCGG
>JANNRO010000702.1:0-1660 GCA_031401505.1 Planctomycetia bacterium | reverse complement strand
GTCCTGTTCGAAGCGCCGTCCTCGTGATCTGGCTCGTCGGTGGGGAGGGGATGCTGGGCCGAGAGGTGCGCAGTCTTCTCCAGAGCCGAGGGTGGGATTACTTCTCAACCGACGTCGAAACGGACATCTCAAATGAGGATGTCGTCGCGCGCATCGCCGAGGCCCGGCGACCTCGGTGGATCGTCAACTGCGCCGCCTACACGGCCGTCGATCGAGCCGAGACCGACGAGGTGCGGGCGTACGCGGTCAATGCGCTCGGGCCGAGGAATTTGGCGCGGGCGGCCGACTCGCTCGGAGCGCGCCTGATTCACGTTTCGACCGACTATGTGTTCAACGGGAGAGGCGAAGGCCCGTACGCCGAAGACGCCCCGCCCGACCCGATTGGCGCTTACGGTCGCACGAAAGCGGCCGGAGAGGTGCTGCTTCGCAACGAGTACCCGTTCCACTTCATCATCCGGACCGCATGGCTTCACGGGCCCCACGGGGGAAACTTCGTGGCGACGATGCTCCGGTTGATGGCGACCCGCCCGGAAATCCGCGTCGTCAACGACCAGCGCGGATGCCCCACGTACGCGGCCGATCTCGCCGGCGTCTGCACCGCGTTCATCGGGCGCGACTCGGACTCATTCGGAACGTACCACTACACGAACGAGGGCGCATGCACGTGGCACGAGTTCGCCGAGGAAATTCAGACGCAGGCGATCGGCTGCGGCCTCTTGGCGGCGGAGATCCCCATCGTTCCGATCCCGACGTCGGCATATCCAACTCCGGCCGTGCGGCCGGCGAACTCCGTGCTCGCGAAGGGGAAGATCCGAGCCGCGCTCGGGTTCTCGATCCCGCCATGGCAGGACGGACTGGCGCGGCACGTTGCCCGCATCGTTGCGCGGGATTGACGCGTGGCCCGTGGTCTCGTCGGTCAGCGAAGGCGCACCGACGTGACGCTCCTCGGCGGGAGATCCAAGTCGACGCTGTCGGCCGTGAACGCGATTGCGCCGACAGTCGCGCGGTCTTCTGTGGCGCTGGTGCGCTCGCCCGCCGCACTCGTCAGGCCGGACAATGCAGGGAATTCGACACGGGTGAGAAGACTCGTGTCCGAGTCGTTGATCACGACCAAGGCGATCTCCGTACCTACCAGAAACGCCGCCACGCGGACGTAGGCGACAGGCGAGACCGCATCGATACGAATCGAGCCGGGAGGCACGAAGCGCGAGAACTGGCCGGTGTAGAAGAAGGACTTCAACCGCTTCCAACCGGTGTACGTATCTCCGGAATGGTTGATCTCGACGAGGTGTGTCGTCGCCGCATCCCATTGACCAAAGAAGCCCCACATCGAGTCGACCGCGGCCACGCCGTGGGTCACGATCAGATCAAGGACGAGCTTTGCCCAATCGTAGGGCGGCGCTTCGGCGAACTCAGTCATCCACACCGGGACACCATGCGTTGAGGCCAGCGTTTTGATCTCAGATTGGCTCGCAGCCGAGCCTCCGTACATGTGATAGGCGAGGGCGCCTACGTACGATGCCGCGACCGAGTCGGCCATAATGATCTGTGCCCGACCAATCGCCTCGTCGGCGTTGAGGTCGTCAGGGACCACGATCTTGGTCGCGAACCCCTCCGATGCGAGCTTGGGCCCGAGCAACTTGATGACGTCGCGGATGTA
>JANNRO010000701.1:0-3327 GCA_031401505.1 Planctomycetia bacterium | reverse complement strand
GTCCACGTGTTGGCCGACGAGTTCGTCACGAGCAACTGGTCGACGGCCTGGCCGCCGCCCGTCTGGTTCGTCAAGCCGCCCGGGCTCGGCGTGTTGATGAGCGCCGCCGGCAGCGACGTGCGCGTGTTCATCACCACGACCTGTCCCGACTGCGCCGACTGGATGTACGCGAACGTATGGCACGAGATCTGGTCGGTGCGGCAATCCACCGAGATCTCGAGCGGATCGAAGCTCAAGCCGAGCGTCGCCTTCGACGTGATCTTGTCGGTGCGATCGGGGAGCACGTGGCGCGGGATGACCTGGTTCGCGGTCGCTCCGGTGACGACGTCGGCGATGCCCTTCTGGTTGACCGTGTCGAGCACGCCCACGCGGTCGGAGGCCGACCAGTAGATCGCGTACTCGGGCTCGGGGTTCTGGGGCAGGAGGGGCGGCGCGACCGTCTGGAACTGGAACACGTACGACACGGCGAGTCGGACGCCGCTGCGGTCGCGAATCGGCGCGGCGTTGAGCCCGCCGTCGCTGCCGATGACCGTCACCTGAACCTGCGTGCCGAAGGGGAGACCGCCGTTGGCGATGTCGGCGCGCCAGACGATTTCGAAGCCGTTGGAAGGCAGGCTCGAACCGTCGAGGATGCTCTTCAACTTCGGGAAGCCGGGCTCGGGCGGAATGACCGGGGGAACCGCGGCGACGGCACCGGCGTCGACGACCACGATCGTGTTCGGGTTGATCGTCGCCGAGTCGACCGTCTCGCTCATGCGGATGATGACGTCGGGGCTGGTCGGGCCGAAGATCGCCGTGCGCACGTCGGCGACGTCGGTCTGGCCGGGCTGCGTGACGGGCGGCGCTACTCCGGCGCCGATGCCGGTCGCCGCGTTGACCGGGTTCGTCACGACGACGACCGGGGCGATCGTGTCGGCGATGCCGACGTTGAACGAGTGGAAGACCGGCGTCTTGTCGACGGGGTCGCCTTCGGTGCTCTTCAGGTTGGCGAAGACGCCGATCGAATACTGCCCGTTGGCGAGCGGCAGCGTCGCGGGCGTGAAGATGATGCGGTCATCCTGGACGATGATGCCGTTCGTCGCGGGCGCGAGCGGGATGTTGCCGGTGCCCGGGATGTACTGAAGGATCTGAAGCGCCGACAGGTCGATGCCCAGCGCCGGGTTGCCGCCGATGAACACCGAACTCGGGTCGATCTGGGTGCCGGACTGGAAGAACACGACGATCTTGCCCGGGTAGAGCGGATCGGTCGACGAGAGGAGCATGCCGTCCGTGTACGTCGGGTTCGCCTGTCCCGTGTCCACACTGATCGGGCTCATCGTCGGCGAGAACTGCCGCACGAGCGGATGAGGGACGTTGTTGCCCGCGGGCGAGCCGCCGGCGCCGCCACAGCCCGTGACGAGACTGCTCACGGCGACGAGCGCCGCCGCCAGAGGCGGGGTGAGGCGGGAGGCCGCCCCCCGTCCGATCGAGCGACCGATCGAGAGACGACGGGACGAGGCAAATCGATTACGAGTCATCAGCAGACTCCGAGCCGGGAAAAACCGCACGCTCCAAGTCACCGCGCGGGCGACGAATCGCCGACGAGGCTACCGGGGCGGTGCGGTTATAGGGACCGAGAAAGGACGGCGCAAGCAAAACGTCCGACTCGACCTCGAGAACGTCGACCATCGAACTCGAAATCGGGTGCCTTGAAGCCTCGCCGTTCCGACGCATCGAAGCGATCGATCGAGGGTCGGGTTGAGCGTGACTCAAGGTACGTCGGTGCATTTCAATGGGGCTCAAACGCAATCGTCATGCCGCCTCGTCCCGGCGCGAATGTCTCATAAGTGATTACAAACAAAATAGTTATGACATCAATCAGGATCCGGTTCGAGGCGGAGGCTCCTGACATCGTGCGATCTTGATACGTCTGGATCGACTCCCCCCGAATTCTCAAAAATTCACACTCGACCCGGGCCGATGTCCAGAACCGATGCGGGGCGGGGCCGAAACCCCCATCGCCCAAGACGCGACGCCACACGAAAAGTGGGCCCGTCACGCGTCGTGTCGGCCGTTCGCCGCCGACGAAGGCCGGCTGGGAACGACCTCCGGCGCGCCGAGGTCGCCGAGCCGTCGAATGGAGCTCGCGGCGACTCTGCCTCAGGCCGTCGATTCGACCGATGTCCGGCGCACGCGAACGGCCGTGCGTGGCGTCCGGCCCATTGGGCCGGAACGCCTACGGCAAGTCGCGCACGGGGAACCCTCTACTGGGAACCGGTCGATGCGACGTAGCGCACGCCCGGGATGATGATCGGGCTGTAGAAGTCTTTGCCGCCCGTCGTCGAGTTCAGCACGTCGATGCGACCCGCACCACGCGCGCAAACGTACGAATCGATCGACGGAGCACCACTGAAGTCCTCGTGGAATCCGGGCGCGGGGTACTGCTCGGTACCCGAGTACCAGCACGGCGCCGGCACGAACGCCAGGGGCTTCGTCGGACATCCGGGTGTGAAGAGAATACAGATGAACGCCCCGTTGCCCGGGTTGAACCAGGACGGGACGTGTGCGACCGCCACCGGGTTGGCGCCGGTCTTGAACGAGCGGATGATGCGCGGGGGAGACGCGAGCGTCGCGCTCGGAGCGAGACCGAGCGTGTCGATCTGGCTCGTGGCCGAGCCCGACTCGGCGACGATGAAGAGCGCACCGGACGCGTTGAAGTTCACGACCTCATCGAGGCCCGCAGGCGCGTCTAGACCGGGCAACTCGCCGACGAGGCTGTCGGGACGCGCGTTCGTCGAGATGCCCGTCGCGCAGCCGATGCCGGCCATGTAGTAGCCGACCTTGCCGTCGCCGGGCACGCCACCTTCGGAAACCGCGGCGAACATGTAGGGCGGAATGAAGGGAATGACGAAGCACGGGCTCACGGAGACGTCGTTGGGCGCGGCACCGGTGCCGAGCGCGAACGACTTCACCGGTTCGGTGGCGCCCAGGTTCGTCGTGTTGAGCACGCCGTCGGTGAAGTCGCAGTAGAGGATCAGCGGCGTGCCGGGGCCGGTGAAGCCCGCGAAGTCACGATTGAAATTGCCCGTCGCGGGCGCGGTGATCGTGATGGCTCGCGGCGTGTTGCCCGTGCCTTCGACCTCGCTGATGTAGATGGGGCCGGTCAGGAACTGACGACCCGGAATGATGTTGCCGATGTCGAACGCGGTCCACGTGTTGGCCGACGAGTTCGTCACGAGCAACTGGTCGACGGCCTGGCCGCCGCCCGTCTGGTTCGTCAAGCCGCCCGGGCTCGGCGTGTTGATGAGCGCCGCCGGCAGCGACGTGCGCGTGTTCATCACCACGACC
>JANNRO010000700.1:0-5157 GCA_031401505.1 Planctomycetia bacterium | reverse complement strand
GCCTCGTCAAGGGCGGGCTGCTCGAGAAGGGCAAGGACGGGCTCCTCGACAAGGGCAAGGACGTGCTGGACGATCTCTTCGGCGGGAAGAAGAAGAAGCCGAAGTAGTCGCGTGCCCTCGAGACTCAGACGGCCGGGTCGTCGCCTGATTCGTAGACGAACTTGACGCTCGGGGCGCCGAGTTTGCGCAGGAGCCCCGACAGGCGCAGATGCGTGTCCACCGTGTGGATCGCGATCCGCACTTCGCCCCCCGACGCCCGGGCATGGGGTCCGAGCGTCCAGTCGACGTCCTCTTCCAACGCCCAGTTCCACTCGGACGACGATTCGCCCAGCGGGTCGAAGACCGGGGGAATGGGCGGCACCGACCCCTCGACGATCCAGCGGAACCAGCGATTGAGCGCGTCGGCGACGGCCTTCGCCTTCGCCGCGTCGGCGAACGGGGCAGAGATTTCGATGACTGCGACGGCGGACATGGCGTAGCGAACGCTACCGCGCTACGCGCGACATGCCGCCGCCAGCACCACCCGGGACGCTCCGGCGCGCTTCAACGCCCGCGCGCACGCCGACGCCGTCGCGCCCGTCGTCACGACGTCGTCGACGAGCAGCACGCAGCGCCCGGCGACGAGCGGCCGCTTCGCGCGGAACGCCCCGCGCGGGTTGCGGCGGCGCAGGCCCCGCGTGAGTCCCGACTGCGGCCTCGTGTCGCGGGCTCTCTCGAGCGCACGGGCGCACCGAGGTAGATCGAGGGCCGACGCCACGACGCGGGCGAGGTCGTCGGCCTGGTTGTGGCCCCGCTCGCGAAATCGCGCCCGCGACAGCGGCACGGGCACGACGAGATCACCCGGGCGCCCGGACGATTGCAACGCGTCGGCGAGCAGCAACCCGAGCGGAATCGCGGCGGGCGTGCGTCGATGGAACTTGAGCGAGAGCACCAACTCGCGGGCGAGATCGCGGTAGCGCACGGGCGCGACCACGCCGTCGAGGTCGGACTCCTCGTGGCGGCAGACGACGCAGCCAGCGGCGAGTCCGAGCCCCCCCGCGTCGCGCCCGCATCGCGGACACCCACCGAGGATCACCGGAAGGGAATCCGCGCACCGACCGCACAGCCCCGGGAGCGAGCCGTCCCACGCGTCGCCCTCGCACGCGAGACAGCGCGGAGGAAAGAACACGTCGAGCGTGGCGCGGAGGCCGCGGCGAAGGCGCGAGGCGAGCATGCATCCAACGACGCGCGAGACCCGCCGAGGTCACGCGGGAACCGGTTACTTGAGCGATCGAATCGGCGTCGTACCGCGGTGGAGGACGGCGTCATCGATCAACGGCGGCAGTTCGACGTCCCATCGGATGCACCCTGCGTGGAAGGGGCCGCGCTGCGCGGTGTGGATTTCGATCTTCGATGACGTCGCGTCACCGGGAACGGGATGGACGAAGACCATGACGGCCGACGTCCACTTGTCGGCGTACGTGTCTTCGAGCGCGAGTTTCGGCTCGCGCTCCTTCGCGTACACCTCGCCCCGCCGTGGCTTCTCGAAAACGCCGACGACCTTCGTCTTCAGAACGGCCGCGACGAGCGAGATCATCTCCGCCGGCGGGATCGGATAGGTGCGAAACGGTCCGCTGCCGCGCCGCGCGCGCAACGTGGTCATCGAGCCGTCCTGGAGCGTGAGGACGGTCACGGCCGTCTCGCGAATGTCTTTCGAGCAGGCGGGCAGCGACGCCGCGCCGATCGCGCTCGCGAGCACGACGGCGGCGGTCCGACGGGCCGTCATCAGGGGCTGCTGGCGGCGGAGCCGGTCGGTCCGCCTTCTTCGAGGAGCACGACCGCCATCGCGGCGACGCCTTCGACGCGCCCGATCGACCCGAGCCCGTTGTTGGTGCTGGCCTTGACGCTCACGCGATCGACCGGCAGCGCCATCAACTCGGCGATCCTTTCGCGCATGGCCTGACGGAACGGGGCGAGCCGGGGTCGCTCGGCAACGACGGTCGCGTCGACGTTGCCCGGGGAGAGCCCCTTCGCGCGGACCAATTCGAGGATGCGGGCGAGGAGGACCGCGGAGGGCGCGCCGCGCCACGTCGGATCGCTGTCGGGGAAGTGCTCGCCGAGATCACCGAGCGCGGCAGCGCCCAAGCACGCGTCGCCGATGGCGTGGAGGAGTACGTCGGCGTCGCTGTGACCTCTCAAGCCCCACGTGCCCTCGATGCGCACGCCACCGATGACGAGGGCTCGATTCGGGTCGAAGGGGTGGACGTCGTAGCCGATGCCGATGCGCACGCGGAAAACTCCCAGCCCCGTCGCGACGGAGCGCCGCCGATCCTACCGGCCCGTCAGCAGCCCCGACTACGTTCGTGCACCGTAACTGTCGGAAAACGCACTGATACGCTGGTATTCAAGGACCCCGGTGCACGGGCGGGGTGCGGGAACTCACTCGGACTGGCTTAGGCTACGATTCCGCCATGCAACACGGGTTGGTGCTTACCGCAGCCGGCGCATCCACACGATTCGGGTCGGCGGGCTCGAAGGTCCTGGAGGCGTTCGGCGACGCGTCGGTGCTCGTCTGCGCCGCGAGACCCTTCCTCGACGTGATTTCCGATCTCGAGGTCGTGGTGACCTGCCGCGACGAGGATCGCGCGGCCATCGTGGCCGCTCTACGGCGTGAGCCACGTCTCGCGCGTGCCCGCACCATGCGCGGGGGAGCAACGCGGCAGGAGAGCGTCCGAGTCGGACTCGAGTCCCTCGGCGCGACCGTCGAGTGGGTGCTGGTCCACGATGCCGCGCGCCCGTGCGTGACGCAGGCACTGATCCGCCGGGTGCTCGACGCCGCGAGGCTGCACGGGGCCGCCGTCCCGGGGCTGCCCGTCGCCGACACGATCCATCGCGTCGATGCGGCGGGACTGATCGTCGAGAGTCTGCGTCGCGACGCGCTCCGAGCCGTCCAGACGCCTCAGATTGCGCGGCGGGATCTGCTCCGCCGTGCGTACGCCCATGCAGCGCAGTTCTCGATCGCAGCGACCGACGAGGCCGGACTTTTGTCGGCCGCAGGAATCCCGGTCGCGACGGTCGCAGGCGACTCGACCAACGAGAAGATCACGACCCGCGCGGACCTCGCACGGCTCGACGCGACCCGACGAGGTTCGTCACCGCAGAAGTAGGCGACCGACCAGCGCGTCCATGTCGTCGGGCTTCACGTCCAAGATCTGATCGAAGGCCTTGCGGGCGTCGGCGGTCCGCCCGAGAAAGACACACACGCGACACCACGTCCACAAGACGTCCGGGCTTCGACCGGTCGCAGCCTCGCGATCCGCCGCCCGCTGCAATTCCGAAAGGCGCACCTCCCGGGCGGCGACGGCGAGGTACGCTGCGCTGACGTCCGATTCCAACCACTCGGGATGCGCCGCGACGTACGCCTCCGCGGCAGCCCGTGATTCCTCGAGCTTGCCGACCCCGCGGAGTGCGGCGATACGGGCCGTGGCGACCACTTCAGCCGCTCTGAGATCCCTTGAAAGGGCATCCAACCGTTCGATCAGGGCGGCCGGATCCCAACGCAGCAGCCGATCGCCGACCTCCCAGCGCCAGTAGACCTCCGACGAATTCGATGGAGTAGCGATGATCGGCAGCGCCACGATGGCGTCACCCACCCTTCCGAGCGCCGCCAGCGCATCCGCCCTTGCGATCCGATACTGGGGCGCGGAATCCACGTCGTCCGCGGGAATTCGCCGCGTGAGCCACGCCAATGCCATATGTGGCGCGAGCGCCGCGAGCCCGCTCGTCGCGACGTCGTATCCGATGTCGTCGTGGCGAGCGAACGTGAACTCCGCCGCGTCCTTGCCCCGTCCCGCACGAAGGTAGATCCGAGCGAGCGCGTCCATGTCGATCGGAGATCCCGGCGTGCGCCACGCCGCCTCGATCGTTTCGATGGCGCGCCGGGGATCGACCTTCGACAGCCCCTCGGCGGCGTCCGACGAGTGCGGGTCGATCGCCAGGGCCTTCAGGTACACCTCCGCCGCGCCACGACGATCCTGTGCGCGCAGAAGTGCATCACCCAGGCAGACCCACGTGTACACGGTCGGAGAGCTCGTCGTCGCCGCGCGCGCATCCTCCACACCGGCCGCCAGTCCCTCCAACTCACCGACCCGCCACTCCTCCTCTTCTTTGAGCGCCCTCCGCGCCGAATACGCCTGCCACGCGCTCGCCTCCGTCCGACGGCCGGCAGCACCCAATGCCTCGGCGATCACCTGGGCCCGCGACGAACTCCAGAGGTCGGCTTCTGCCGTCGTCAAGTTCGGTAGGGTGTCGGGGTGCGAGACGAGGAACGCCCGGACGAGAATCGGATAGACGCGGTCGTAGTTCGCGCCACCCAGCACGTCGGCAAGCACATCGAGCGCCTCGGTGGCACGCCCCCCTCGAGCCAGGACGGCCGCCCACTCGGTCGGCTCGCTCGCGATTTCGAACCCCTCGGACTTCAGCGTCCGCACGACGAGCAATTCGGCTTCCGGCTCGAGTCCATACTCGAGTTCGAAACTGGGGTCGCCCCCGGCTGCGAGCACGGCGCGGGCCACCCGAAGCACGTCATCGGTTCGTCCGGCCTTGCCGTACCACTTGATCAAATCGGGCCAGAGCTTCGGGTCGACGTGGGTGCCGAGCTTCTCCGTGAGTTGCGCCCACTCCTTGAGGTCGATCTCCACGATCGACGAGGCAGCGGGCTTTCTCGTGACGGGGCTCGCTAGCAGCACGGGGGCGTTCGGGGCGAGCGAGTGGATCAACTCGCTTGGCGCCGCAACTGCATCCTGAGCCGCTCGATCGGGCGGCGGGACCGTCGTCCGCGAACCGACGTACCACCCGGCTCCGAATGCGGCTCCCGTGACAAGGAAAGCGGCGATGGACAGGGAAACCGGCCTCACACGCGCATCATCGCAGAATTCATGTCAGCGCGCGTCGGAGGGGGGCAAGGTTTTCTCGGAAGTGTCTGACACTTTCGAGAAAACCTTACGTGTCGTCGCCGGTGCCGGAGAGGCCGGCGAGTTTCGCGAGGCGCTTGGCGACCGCGTCGTAGATCGAACCCTCCGCGAAGCGCCCGTGTCCGGTCGCGGCGCCCGCGGGCTTGCCCGTCAGCAACTCGACGCCCTGCTCGATGCGATCGATCGCGAAGATCGAAAAGCGGCC
>JANNRO010000699.1:0-3913 GCA_031401505.1 Planctomycetia bacterium | reverse complement strand
CGAGCGCCACGGCACACGCGGCGTTGGTCTGGTTGTTTCTCCTCCGACGACTCCGCAGGGTCCGGTCGAGCGACGTCGCCGGTCCCGATTCGCGGGCGGGACCCGCGTCCGACGCCGGATCCGGGCTGCTCGGGGCCACCGTCGGGGCGACGCTCTTCGCGGTCCACCCGGTCACGACCGAGTCGGTCGTCTGGATCTCGAGCCGGGGTGACCTGCTGGCGTGGACGTTCGCCTTGCTCGCGTTCGAGGCGTTCGCCCGTCCGGGCGTGCGCGCGACCGTCGTCGGCGTCGTGCTGGCCGCGCTCGCCTGCTTGTCGAAGGAAAGCGCGCTCGCGCTCGTGGCGCTCGTGCCGCTCGCGCATCTCTCGTTGCCCCGCGATCGGCGTCCCTCGTGGCGGGCGACCTCCATTCGCACGGGCGCGTTGGCGGCGGTTTCGATCGCGTACCTCGTGCTGCGTCAGGCCGTGCTCCCCGGGGCGCCGGACCTGCCCTACCTCGCACAGATCGATTTCCCCGACGGCGGGCGGATGGGCGCCCTGCGCGGGTTCCTGTCGTCGGTCGCGTGGTACGCAGCGACGCTCGTCTGGCCGTTCGGCTTTCCCTTCGACCGCAACGTGCACACCGACCCGATCCCGGTCTCGTTTTTCGATCCGGCCGTGGTCGTCGGAGTCGGGATCGTCCTCAGTCTGATCGCGGCCGGCGTGCGCGCGGTCGTGCGCCGCGTCGGCGTCACCGCGACCGCATGTCTCGGTGCCTTGGCGGCACTGGGACCGGTTTCCAACATCGTCGTGCCCTTGAAGGCGTTTGCCGCCGAGCGATTTCTCTACCCCGTGCTTCCGTTCGTGGCGCTCGGTGTCGGCGCCGTCATCCGAAGCGGCGTCGAGCGGTTTCCTCGTCGCCGCATGGGGATCGTGCTCGGCGCCATCGGCCTGCTCGGCGGCTTGCTCGGGCTGGCCGTGGTCCGGGCCGGACCGTGGCACGACGAAGCGTCGCTGTGGCGCGCCGTGCAGGCCGAGGACCCGATGAATCCGCGGGCGTACGAGGGGATCGGTTTCGGCCATCTGATCGAAGGGCGCGTGGACCTCGCCGAGCGCGCGTTCAAGACGTACCGGGAGTTTCAGCCCGCGGACGGCAAGGTGCGGGCGGAACTGGCCGCCACGTTCCTTCGCCTGGGCAACGACCTGATTCCGAAGGACAACCTCGACTTCGAGGGGACCAATCTCGCCGAGCGGCGACGGCTCGTGATGAGCGAAGCCATCGCGGAGAGCCGCGCGGCGTGGAAGGCGTGGTCGCGCGAGGGCGTCACCCGCGCCCGCGGCGACGCGGCGCTCGTGAGGAAGACGCTGGAGGGCTGGCGTTCCGCCGCCCTCGATTTCGGGTCCCTTCGGGAGGCGGCGTTCGTCAATGGCATCCTGGCCGGCGACGATCAGCGCCAGACGGGACGGGTCGCGTACACCCAGCGCAGTTTCGTTCCGATCCTCGCCGCGCTCTCGCTCATCACGGCGCCGCCCGCCGATCGGCCCGATCGCGACCCGGTGCGCGCACGGGAGCGGATCGAAGTCCGGGCGGGGCTCCTGAAGGCGGCGAAGGTCGACCCTGCCCGTTCGGACCTCGACGCGAGTTCGGAGGTGCTGCCGCTCCTCTCCGCGCTGCTCGAGGAGCGGCCGCACGATCTCGCGGTTCGTCGCGTCCGCTACCAATTGCTCGCGACCCGGCTCGACGTGCTCGAGACACGGATGCCGCGCGGCGAGATGGAACTGTTCGAGGCCGACCTCGAGTGGCTTCTTCGGGCGTTTCCCGACGAACAGGGCCTGCGGGACATGTCGGCGTTGCTGCGCAAGGGATCGCGATGACGTGGCGCTCCGCGTGGCGCACGGCGCGATCGACGGCTTCGCTCGCGTCGGCCTGCCTGCGCGCACACGCCGGCTCCACCCGACCGTGGAAGGCGACGGTCGTCCTGACCGAGCGCTGCGATTGCCGCTGTGAGATCTGCCGTATCTGGGAGAAGCCCAAGGGGCGCGAGCCGTCTCCCGACGAGATCGCGGCGTTCCTCCGTGCGGCGGGGGGCATCCGCTGGCTCAATCTGACCGGAGGCGAGATCTTCCTCCGCGACGACGTCGAGGAAATCTGCCGAAAGGCGTTCGAGGCCGAGCCGCGGGTCGCCGTGCTCGATTTTCCGACCACCGGTCAACGCACCGAACGGATCGTCGACGGGGTCGGCCGGATCGCGAAACTGGGCGTCCCGCGATTCTTCGTCACGGTGAGCGTCGAAGGACCGCCGGCGCTTCACGACGTGCTGCGCGGGCGGCAGGGTGCCTTCGATCGCATGATCGAGACGTATCTCGCGCTCCGGCGCGTGGCGGGGGTCGGGGTCTACCTGGGCTTCACGCTTTCCGACCGCAACGCCGACGCCGTGGACGAGACGTTTCGCGTGCTGGCCGAGCGCATCCCGCGGTTCTCCGAGCGCGACGTCCACATGAACGTCGCGACGACGAGCGGGCACTACTACGCCAACCTCGAGGCGGGCGTGCGGCGCCCGGCCCGCCCTCGGGCGGCGATCCGGCGCGTGCTCGCACGTCGTCGCGCCCGATGGACGCCGACGGACTGGCTCGAAAGCACGTACCTCGCGTTGGTGCCCCGCCACGCCGAGACCGGCCGCAGCCCGCTCCCCTGCAAGAGCCTCTCCTCGAGCGTCTTCGTGGCGCCCGACGGTACGGTCCATCCGTGCACGGTCTACGGTCGGCCGCTCGGCAACGCGTGGTCCACTCCGCTGCCCGAGATTCTCGCGACGCCTGAGGCCGACGCCGCGCGGCTCGCGGTGAAGGAGGACCGTTGCCCGGGATGCTGGTCTCCCTGCGAGGCCTACCAGACGATCCTCTCGAATCTCCCCCGCGCGTTGCTCGCGAGGTAGGACGGGACGGGCGGGCGGTCCCGGGAGTCAGACGGGCGGAGTCGGACGAAGGTCCCGCAGCCGATTGCCGATCACGATCGTGTCGAGGCGCATGGCGATCGCGGCGGCGAGCGCTTCCTCCGCGGTGTTGACGATCGGGTCCCCGCGTCGGTTGAGGCTCGTGTCGAGGACGGCCGGCTGGCCGAGCGTCGCCGTCTCGTCGAGCACGGCCGAAAGGAACGGTTCGCCCGCGGCGGTGACCGATTGGACCCGCGCCGTGCCGTCGGCGTGGACGGAGCCTCGGAGCGGTCCCGCGGCGCCGGTTGCATTGACTCGGAGCGTCGTGATCATGTGAGGGGTCGGGCGCGGGTCTTCGAACCAACGCTCGAGGTCGGCCTCCCGCAGCACGGGCGCCACAGGCCGCCAGCGTTCGCGTCCCTTGTGGTCGTTCAAGCGATCCCTCGTCGCGGGTTCGTCGGCGCGCGCCAGCACGCTGCGACCGCCGAGTGCCCGCGGACCGAACTCGGCGCGGCCCCGCGCGATCCCGACGAGCCCGCCGCGCCCGACGCGCCGTGCGACCGCGCGGGCGAGCGACGCGTCGTCGAGTTCGAGATCGCCCGGGTCGCCGAGCGCGATCCGGGCGGCGGCGCGATCGATTTCGAGTCCGAGGCGCAGCGTCTCCAGGGGATCGGCGGCGCGTCCGGTCGTTCGCCGATGGACGAGGGCCGCTGCACCGAGTGCTGCACCGGAGTCGCCGGCTGCCGGGAACGGATGGACGGGCACGGGCAGTTCTCGGGCGAGGCGCCCGTTGAGAGCGCAATTGAGGAAGAGCCCGCCGGCCAAGCCGAGCGCCGACGCACGCGTGTCGAGGAGGACCCGACGTGCGGAGGCCAGCGCGAATGCCTCGACGGCATCCTGGATGCCACGCGCGGCGTCGGCGTCACCCGGGCGGATCGGTCCGTCCGACGCGCGCGGGGGGCCGAGCGTCGAGAGGAACGCGTCGCCGTAGAGTCGGGAGCACCC
>JANNRO010000698.1:0-1899 GCA_031401505.1 Planctomycetia bacterium | reverse complement strand
GCATGATGACGCTGTTCTCGGTGAACGCGTAGAGTTTCCCCTCCTTGAAACGGAATCCCGGTGAGTGTTCGCGTGGCATGAAGCGAGCGTAGCAACCGCGCTCGAAAGCCGGTCAATACGCGGCCCGAAAAAATCGCAGGACGCGAACGCGCCGTTGACATTTCCTCCGACCCGCCTCCGCGGGAGAAAACCTCACGTGACGCGCGGCGCGGCGGCGTCAGATCAATTCCCGGATCGGCGCGCCGTCGTCCACGATGAATACCGGACGGCCCTGATGGTCCGTGTAGGTCGCGTCGAGCGGCACGCCGAGATGATGGTAGATCGTCGCGGCGATGTCGCCGGGGGTCACGGGGCGTTCGGCAATTTCCCCGCCGTCGCGCGAACTGGCGCCGATGACCTGGCCGTGCCGGAGTCCTCCGCCGGCCATGCACATCGACATGACGAACGGCCAGTGGTTGCGGCCATCGGTGCTGCCCTGCGTGCCGAGCGTTGGCGAGCGGCCGAATTCCCCCATCGCGATGACCAGCGTGTCGTCGAGCAGTCCGTGGTCGGCGAGGTCGAGAACGAGCGTGGTGATGAGGTGATCGAAGACGGGGAGCAGCGGGCGCAGACCATTCCAGATCCCGCCGTAGGGCGGGATGTTGTCGCCGTGGTTGTCCCACGTGCCGGAGGCCGAGTGATTGCTGAGGTCGATGGTCACGAAACTCGCGCCGCGTTCCACGAGGCGCCGCGCGAGCAGCGCCTGGCGGCACCAATCGTGACTCCCGTAGCGCTCGACGATTCTCGCCGGTTCGCGCGTGAGGTCTAACGCTTCCTGCGCGCGACCGCCGGTGACGATGTCGAAGGCTTGCTGTGAAAAGCGGTCCATCGCTTCCATCGCGCCGCTCGCATCCATGTTCCGGCGGAGAGTGTCCATTTGCTCCGCGAGCGTCCGCCGCGAGTGGAGCCGGTCCATGGAAAGCCCGTCCGGCAGGGCGAAGAGTTTCGCGACGTTCGTGTCGATGAAGGGATCGAACTCCTGGCCGAGGTAGCCGCCCCACGCGATGTGCGATCGGCTTTTCATGTTCAAGACCACGGAGGGCGGCATCGCGGGATGATTCGCACCGCGGAACTTGGCGGCGATCGACGCGATCGCCGGGTAGTTTTTCGCCTTGGGATTGGTGCGCGGCTCGGCGGCACGGTTGGCCGTCTGCATGACCATGTTTGGCTCGTGGTTGCTCCCGCGACAATCGACCGACCGGATGAGCGTGAACCGATCGAGCATCGCCGCCTGCTTCGGCAGATATTCGCAAATGTGGACGCCGGGCAGCTTCGTGGGGATGTCCTTGAATGGCCCGCGAATCTCGCGCGGCATCTCCGGCTTCACGTCCCACGTGTCGATGTGCGACGGCCCGCCGGTCATCCAGAGCAGAATGACGGATTTGTTGCGCGACAGCGATTTGCCTTTCGCGACGGACTCGGCGCGGAGCCGCGTCAGATCGGGAAGGCTCAATCCCGCGAGCCCCGCGAGGCTCGCCTTCAGCATCGAGCGCCGGCTGTGAACAGTGACACCTTCGCGGACGCGCGGATTCAGAAAAGTGAAAGCGTGCGAACTGTCATGCACGTGGCGTGGCCGGGGAGGCATGTCAGCAGGGTGCCGCCGCCGCCGGGCACGGTCAACGGTTATGAAATTCGCCCCGACGCCCGGAGATCCGGTTGGCTTCGTGCCGGGGCTGCTGCTGGAATCGCGCGGATGAACCGAATCCTCGTCCTCTACGATTCCAAGTCCGGCAATGTTGGGAAGATGGCTGCGCTGGTCGCGGAGGGCGCGCATCGAATCGCGGACACCGAGGTGCGCGTGCGCTCGGTGGAAGAAGCGAAGACCGACGACGTGCTCTGGTGTGACGGACTCGCGGTGGG
>JANNRO010000697.1:0-7212 GCA_031401505.1 Planctomycetia bacterium | reverse complement strand
ACCACGCAGCAGCACGTCGCCCGTCACCGCGTCACGCACTTCGACGATGGCTCCGGCGAGTTCGGCGACCGTTGCGACACCGTGGGGGAGGACTCCGCCGTCGTTGGTGGCGATCTCCCACTCCGAGTGCCCCGTGGCGCCCGCAACGCGAGTCCCGAGCGAGGCATCGACGCCCTCGAGCACGACGAACGCCTCGAGTTCCCGACCCACGTCGAAGTGCTCCGCCTCGACGTTCAACTTCTGCCGATCCGTCCGCGCTTCGAGCTTGGCCGAGCCCTCGGCATCGGTGTCGTCCGACTCGATCGTGCGCGAAAGCCGAACGCGAGCCTCGACTCGACCGTCGTGCCCGTGCTCGATGTCCACGCGCTCGATCTTGCCGTCGCGAACGCAGATCTTGATCGACACGTCGTCGGAGTCGTCGACCGACGAGACGTCGAAGTCGTCGTCGCCGACGTCGTGATCGTCGCCGTCATCGTCATCGCGGTCGCCCGCGTTGTCGTCCCCACTGTCATCCCCACTGTCATCCCCACTGTCGTCCCCGTCGTCGTCCCCATCGCGGGTCGGCGTGACGACAAAGGACGCGAGCGGTGCGAGCGGATCGCGAACCGCGATGGCGAGGTCACCCGTCGGGACCGACCCGAAGGAGAACGTCCCATCCGCGCGACTGACGACCGTGCGGCCGAGGCCGAGGAGCGAGACCTGGACGCCGCCCAGATTCTGGGTCGTCCCGTCCCGCAAGACGATCTGGCCGGTGACGACGCCGGCCGGGGAGACGCCCGTCCCGCCGCCTCCGCCGCCGCAGCCGGCGAGCCAGGGAGTCAGGGAAAGGACGGCGGCGAGGAAGGTGAAACGAGGGATGTGCATGACGGTCTCGCAGGAAGAAGTGGGCCCCACCGAGCAAGGAGAGCGGGCCCGGCGCGTTCGGATACGTGTCCCGGGCGGCGAACGCACTCGGTGCGGACTACGATGGGTGCTCCCCCCCCCGGTCGGGTGCCTCCGCTCCGACCTCGACGCCGATCGGCGGCGTCGGTCCCGGAGCCCCCCTCTGATTCGTGACGCAGACCTTGTCGAGCGGTGCCTGGAAGGCGAGTCGGCCGCGTGGAGCGCCATTCTCGCGCGCTACGCCGACCTGACGTATTCGTTGCTTCGGAGATCGGGACTCTCCGACGCCGCCGCGCAAGACGCCTACCAAGACGTCGCGGTGCTTCTCTGGAAGGGTCTCCCGAAGCTGCGCGCCGTCGATCGACTGGCTTCCTGGATCGGCACGACGACGCGACGGGTGGCCTGGAAGCTGCGCCAGCAGGAGCGGACGCGGACGGGACACGAGTCGGCCGCTCGACGATCCGACGAAGCACCCGCGGCCGACCCCCGCTCCTACGACGAGGAGCAGGCGCTGCGCGAGGCTCTCGCCGAACTCGGAACCCGATGCCGGGAGTTGCTCTCGCTGCTCTTCTTTCAGTCCTCCGACCTGTCGTACGACGAAATCGCGGCGCGACTCGGGGTGCCGCGTGGGTCGCTCGGGCCTACCCGCCAGCGGTGCATGGATTCGCTTCGGGAGGGACTCGAGTCCCGCGGCATCTTGTCGGACGTATCTGATCCGGCCGTACCACCCTCTGCAGAAGCGAAGGGCCGACGCGGCCCCCGGACACCGAGACCATGAGCGCTTCCGACTCTGCCCGAGACCTGCTGGCCGCCTTCGACGCGGCGTCGGGTCGCGAAGTCGCGGCGCCGGGCGCGATCGATCGCGACGTGCTCGCACTTGCCGGGCGCCTCGTGGCGCTCGGTCGCGTCATCGTGGTCGACCCGCCGTGCCCGACGCCGTGGGTGCGGCGGGCCGAGGCGCTGTTCGTGGCGAGACGCCCGTCGGCCGCGGCCGCGCTCTGGTCGATCCTCTTCGACTCGTCGCGTTCGGCGTCACCCGCGGCACGCGGTGCCGCGCGCACGCGATTCCTCCGTGTCGGTGGCGACGGCGGCTCGATCGAGGCCGAAATCCGCGGGATCGGCTCCGACGACGTGCGGCTCGTCGGCGCCCTCGAGGGCCCGACCCGCGCGACGACGATCGTGCTGGCGCCGTCGGTGGGGGCGACCGCCCGTGCGACGGTCACCGATGCCGGGACGTTCGAGTTGCCGGTCCCCTCCGGCGCCACCTCGTTCTCGCTCTCGATCCAGGTCGGCCGCCGGATCGTCGCGACGTCGGAGACGATCGAGCTGGCCGCGGGCGGCCGCTCGCCGTGACGCAGACCGCGTCGATCTGGCTGGCCACCGTCGGACGCGTGGAAGGCGTCGCGCGTCGTCGCGCGTCGCGTGCCGCTCTCGATGCAGCACGCCCGTGGGCGGAGTGGCGTCCCGCGCTCGGATCCGCGCTGTCGCAGGATCCGGGCGTCGCCGCCGCGGCGATTTCCGCGCTGGCCGTCGAGGCCGCTGCTCGTCCTGACCGCGCGCTCCACGCGCGGCTGCTGCTGTTCGAAGCCTACGCGGTCCATCGCGCCGGGCGGATGAACGAAGCGATCCGACTCTACGTTCGGGCCGAACGGCTGTTCGAGCGGATGGGGAGTCGCATGGAGGCGGCCACGACGGCGATCGCCCGAGTCGACGCGTTGGCGGCGGCGGGCCGGATCGACGCGGCCCTGGCGCTCTCGATCGCACTCCCCGCGCGGTTGACCGGTGAGCACGCCGCGAGCGCGGGCGCGATCCTCGCGACGAATCGAGGCAATGCTCTCCGGTTGAAGGGCGACGCCGACGAAGCGCGGCGAGCCTACGCGGCCGCGACCCGGACGTTCGCGCGACTGGGCGACCGGCGCCGAACGGAGGTCGCGCGCTTGAACGGCGCCGTGGCCGCCGTCGAAGCGGGCGACGCCGAGGCGGGTCGGGCGGAAATCGAGCAGGCGCATCGTGCGCTCGTCACGGGTGGATTCGTCGATCTGGCCACCGAGGCGCGGGCCAATCTCGCGTGGGCGAGCGTGCTGTCGGGCCGGCTCGGAGACGGCATTCGAGAACTCGATCGTCTGGCCGACGAGCACCGCGTGCAGGGACTCGACCGACGCGAGGGCATTTGCCGCATGGATCTAGCCGACGCGCTCCGTCGGGCGGGCGACTCGGCGGCCGGAGCCCGGGAGGCCGTCCGTGCCGCCGGTTGTTTTCAACGCTCCGGCGCGGTCGCCGAGCGTGCCGAGGCGCTCGCCATCGCCGCCAACGCCACGACGCCGCTCCCGGCCGCCCGCGCGCTCGCGAGGGCCGCGCTCGCGGCGGCGAAGCGATCGGGGCGTGAGGCGCTGGCACTTCGAGTCGAGTTGTCGAGCCCGACCGGGCGCTCGGTCGCCCCGGGTGAACGGGGCCGACAAATCGCCGCCGACCGCATCGCCAGCCGCGCGCACGCGCTCGGACACCGAGCGCTCGAGGCCGACGCCCGCCTGCTCGAGGGCTGGAACTCGCTCGCGCGCGACCGACTGCCTGCAGCGGCTCGGGCGTTTGCCAGGGCGCGCCGCCTTGCGACGGGGCGGCCCTGGACGTGTCTCGCGGCGGAGGCGGGATCGGCCCGCGTCGACGCGCGCCGACCGCACGGCGTCGCGCGCGCAATCCGGCGGCTCCGATCGATCATCGCTCGCACCGACGCGATCGGCGCCGAGTTGCCGGGTAGCTGGCTCCGCTCGAGATTCGCGACGGACCGACTCGATCCGCATTTGGTCTGTGTCGACCTGCTCCTTTCGAAGGCGCGCGGCCGTGCAGAAGATCGCCGCGAGGCAGCGGCGATTCTCGACGCGCTGGCGGCGAGACGGGTCATCGCTCCTCGGGCCCGCGGCAGCGACCGGGATGCCGCGCGCATTCGTGCCCGGCTCGAAGCGCTCTACGACCGCATCGCCCGCGGCGAGGGCCCGACGCGGGGCGGCGAGGGCTCGTCCACCGTGGTGCTCGAACGTCGAGCCAAGGCCTGGGAACGCGCGTTCGTCGCTCGCCGCGGCCGGTCCGAGCGTCGCACCCGTGCGAAACCAGGGGCGCCAAGCGCCGCCCCGGACACGCGGCCCGTCGTCGAGACGTCGATTCACATCTGGCGCCAGGGGGACGATGTGTCGGCGCTCGTCGACTTCGGCGGCGATATCGGTGGTGATAGGGGCGGAGCCATCTCGCTCCCGCCGATCGCGGAGTGGACGGCGTGGGTTTCGGGGATCCGCTTCCACACGTCGAGCCATCGTCATCTGGGTGATTCGGTCGCCGGCGCGACGGATGCCGCCGCCCAGCTGATGGGAGAAATCGCGGCGCGCCTTCTCCCGGCGCTCGGGGTCGATCGCTGGTCGCCCCTCGTACGCTTGACCGTCGATCCGACGGTGCCCGACCTGCCGTTCGAGTCCATGCCCTGGCGAAGCCGGCCACTGGGCCTCGCGCACTCGCTGCTGCGCACGCCGCTCGGTCGCTTCACGCCCGCGCCGGGTCGTCGCGGCCGAGGGACCGTCGTCGTCGGCGCCGGGACGCCCGATCTGCCGGGCGTCGATGCCGAGATCGAACACCTCGCGAGCGCGCTGCCCGCGGCCCGCGTGTTCACCCGCGAACGCGCGACGCGGGCCGTGCTGTCGAACGCGCTCTCGACGGCCGCCGTCGTCCATGTGGCCGGGCACGGCTGGGACGCCGAGGGCGCGCCCCCGTTGTCGGGCATTCGTCTCGCCGACGGCTGGTTTTGCGCCGATGACGTGCCGGACCACGTGTCGGCTGACTGGGTCGTACTGGCGGCGTGCCGCACGGGCCGCTCGGCGGGGGCCTCGACGCTCGCGTGGGGCGGACTCGTGCCCCGTCTGCTTTCGAGCGGCGCCCGACGCGTCATCTGGACGGACGACGACGTCGATGACCGGACGACGGCGCTCCTGATGACCGATTTCCACGCCACCCGCCTTCGCGGCGACGATCCAGGCTCGTTCGGTCGGTCGCTCGCCCGCATCGCCACGCAAACCCGCCATCTCGGCGCCGTCCTGCCCTTTCGCGTCTCCGGAGTCGCTTCATGAATCCGCTCACCCGACGATACGGCCTGTTTCTCGCGCTGGCGGTCGCCGGCTGCGGAGGGGGAGGGGGCGGGGGAGGGGGTGCCTCCGGCGACGACGTTGCGCCGCCCGCGAGCGTGAACCAGATCGTCGTCGCCGCCTCGTCGCTCGAGGACCTCGAAGAACTTTGCGAGCGCAAGGATGCCCGTGTGATCGGGCCGATCGAGGGCACGTCGTACTACCTCGTGGAAGTCCCCGAAGGCGTCACGGCCGAGGAATTCAGCGACGACCTCGACGACGAGATCGAGGTCGAGGACTGCGACGAAGACGAGGGCGCCGGCGCTCCCGAAGGCGGGGGCTCGACGATCCCGCTCTTCTTCGGTGACGAGCCGAGCGCGATCGCGTCGCAGGTCGCGTTGACCTCGATCGGCGCTCCGGTCGCATGGTCGCGCGGTCGTCGCGGTGCAGGGGTCATCGTCGCCGTGATCGACACGGGGATCGTCGCGTCGAATCCGCTGTTCGTCGGGCGCATCGCGCCCGGCGGAAGGGACTTCATCGACGGCGATGCCGATCCGAGCGATCAGCCCAACGGATTGGACGACGACGCCGACGGCTTCGTCGACGAAGGCTTCGGCCACGGGACGTTCGTCGCGAGCCTCATCCTCGCGGTCGCGCCGGACGCGATGATCCTCCCGATCCGGGCGCTCAACAGCGACGCGGTCGGGACGGCCTCCACGGTCGCGCAGGCCATCGGGTACGCCGTCTCGCACGGCGCCCACGTGATCAACCTCTCCGCGGGCCTTCGACGCCAGCTCCTGCTCATCGATCAGGCGGTCGAGAACGCGAAGGCGGCCGATGTCTACGTGATCTCCTCGGCGGGCAATCGAAATCTCTCGCAAATCGACTTCCCGGCCGAAGTCTCCGAGGTGCACGCGGTCGCGGCGCTCGACCCTTCGGGGCGCAAGGCCTCGTTCTCGTCGTACTCCTCGTCCGTCGACCTCTGCGCGCCCGGCATCGACCTGATCGGGATCCATCCCGGCGGCGTCAACGGCACCGCTCGCTGGTCGGGCACCTCGTTCAGCGCGGCGCTCGTCACGGGGTGCTTTGCGCTGCTCCGAGGCGGCGACGCCGACTCCGACAGCCGCGATCTCCTCCGACGCCTCGAAGAAACGGCGGCCTCGATCAACGGCGTGAACCTTCCCTACCAGGGCAAACTCGGCGCGGGACGGGTCGACGTTGCCGCCGCGACCGCACCGTAGCGGCCCCGCCGTCGGGTCAATTCGCGCGCGCAACGCCCGGGTCGAGCGTCGCGAGCACCTCGGAAACGGTCCCGTACCGAAACGTCGCGAGCAGCCGATCGAGCCGGTCGCGCATGCGGCCGAGGTTCAGATAATGGCGAAAGCGCGCCTTCCACGGCGCGGCCGCGATGCGGGGCTGCTCCGGATCGAGTTCCCACGGGTGGAGATAGACGATCGTCGGCGACCCCGCCTCGTTCTCGCCGCGCAGCGCGCGACGCATGACGGCCCCGGGGAGCAGCCGCATCCAGCCACCACCCGCGACGGGCAGATTGCGCCCGAATACGCGCTTCGTCGTCATCGGAAACTCCCAGATCGTGCGTCCGTCGGCGCCGGTCAGCACGACCGGATGCCGCGGGAAATCGGGAATCCCGTAGCGGTCGTGCCGCACGGGGAAGACGCTGCTCGAGAAGAGGTAGCCCTCTTCGCGCAACACGTCGAAGACCCACAGATTGCCCGTGCCGACCGAGAACGAAGGCGCGCGAAATCCTCGGACGCGGGTCCCGCACGCCGATTCGATCGCAGCGGCCGCCCGCTTCAAGTCGGCCCGGAACGTCTCGGGCGTGAACGAGGTCAGGAGCCGGTGCTCGTAGCCGTGGGAGGCGAGTTCATGGCCGCGCGCGACGATCTCGCGCAGCAACTCCGGATGGCGATCGGCCACCCAGCCGAGCGTGAAGAACGTGCCCCTGACGTTGCGCGCCGCGAGCACGTCCATCACGACCCGCGTGTTGCGCACGACCCGCGACTCGTGGTCGTTCCACCGTGCGCGGTCGACGACGCCCTCGAACGCGGAGACCTGGTAATAGTCTTCGACGTCCACCGTCATGGCGTTCAGTGGGCGGGTGTCGATCATGTCGGGCTCTTCGTCGGATTCTTCATTTGAGGGTCGGAGACGGCGGTCTCGGCCTTCGCGCGCGCCGCGCACGCGAGCAGCGCAGGCATCAGATACC
>JANNRO010000696.1:0-2545 GCA_031401505.1 Planctomycetia bacterium | reverse complement strand
CGCGTGGCCTCGCCGCCGATGAACGCGATGGTTTTCTCGGAAGTGTCTGACACTTCCGAGAAAACCTTGTAGGCGTTGTAGGCGGTCAGGCGACGGAGGAGGGGCAGGAGGTGTGGATCGGACAGTCGGCGCAGCGGGGCTTGCGGGCGGAGCAGATGCGGCGACCGTGATGCGTCAGGACGTGCGCGAGGTCGATCCAGATTTCCTTCGGAAAGAGTGCCATCAGTTCGCGCTCGATCTCGACCGGGTTCTTGCCGCGGGACCAGCCCAGACGTCCGGACAGTCGCTGCACGTGCGTGTCGACGACCACGCCTTCGGCCAGACCCCAGATTGTTCCGCGCACGACGTTGGCCGTCTTGCGCGCCACGCCGGGGAGCGTCAAGAGGTCGTCCATCGCCGAGGGAACTTCACCGCCGTAGACCTCGATCAGTCGCTTGGACGCGCCGAGGATCGACTTCGCCTTGTTGTGGAAGAACCCCGCCGAGTGAATCAACGATTCGAGCGCCTCGACCGGTGCGGCGGCCATCGCCGCCGGCGTCGGATAGGCCGCGAAGAGGGCGGGCGTCAGCATGTTGACGCGCGCGTCGGTGCACTGGGCCGAGAGGATCGTCGCCACGAGCAACTCGAAGGGGGAACGAAAGTGCAACGCGCACTTCGCGTTCGGATACGCCTCGCGCAACGCGTCGTAGGTGCGCCCTGCGAAGCCGGTTGCCGCGGCGTCGGGGCGGCGCACGGATGGCCCGCGCCGCTTGCGCTTCGTACCCGGCTTCGGCGTCACGAAGCGTCGTCCTCGTCGGCCGGGGCCGAGCGCGATGGCAGGACGATGGGCGCGGGCGGCGGGAGTCCGCGCTTCTTGGCGCAACGGGCGCGGAAGGCCTCGACGTCGAGCGCGGTCAGGACGTTCGCGCGCGAAACTCCCGCACGACGCGCGGCACCGACGCCGTAGATCACGTCCTCGATGCCGCGCAGGTCGTGCGCGTCCGGATCGATCGCGATCGGGATGCCTCGGCGCAATACCGCGGGCAGCAGCGACTCGTCGAGATCGAGCCGATGCGGGTTCGCGTTCAATTCGATCGCGACACCCCGCCGATCACAGGCGTCGAAGACGCGATCGACGTCGAACGTGAAGCCTTGGCGCCCGAGCAGGAGTCGGCCCGTCGGATGACCGAGCACGTCGAGGTAGGGGCTCTCGATCGCGCGCAACAGGCGCTCGGTCATGACGCCTTCGGACTGGGTCATCGCCGAGTGGACGCTTCCGATCACGACGTCGAGCGAGGCGAGCGCTGTCTCGGGCAGGTCGATCGCGCCGTCGGGGAGGATGTCGGCCTCGATACCCTTCAGGATCGGGATGCCCGCTTCGCCCGTGCGATTGAGCGTGTCGATCTCGGCGCCCTGTTCCGCCAGACGCTTCGCGTCGAGCCCGTGGGCGTAGGCGGCGGCCTGCGAGTGGTCGCAGACGGCGAACCAATGAAAACCGAGGTCCTTCGCCCGCGACGCCATCTCGGTGATCGAGTAGCGCCCGTCGCTCCAGGTCGTGTGCGCGTGGAGGATGCCGCGGATGTCGGCCGCCGCAATGAGATCAGCCGGCACTTCGCGACTTGCGTCGGTGCCCTCGCGGAACTCCGGCGGGACGAACGGTGCCCCCGCGGCCGCATAGATCTCTTCCTCGTCCGATACCGCGATCGGAGCGTTCCCCCGGAACAACTGATCGTCACGGACATCGAATCCGCGCGCCCTCAAGCGTCGGAGGATCGCCTCCACGTGCTCCTTCGAGCCCGTGCGCAGGAACCATGCCATGGCGAACGACTCCTCGGGAACGACCTCGAGTTCGACCGGCGTGCCGTCTTCGAGGACGACGCGGGCCGACGTCGCGTCCCGTCGGACGACCTCGCCGACGAACGACATCGAGACGAACGTCGCGATCAACGCGGTCGCCTCGTGCGCGGTCGCGAGGAGTCGCAACTCGGAGATCGTCGAGACCATGCGCCGCACGGCGCCGCTGACGGCGAGTCGCAGCGCGGCCGGGTCGCGTTGGAGGCGCGTCAGGACCCGCTCGGCCGCCTCTCGGGCGGTCGAGATGAGGCGCAGGCCCCGCGAACGCTTCAGGAACCCGATGCCCTTCAGCACGTTGTCCTGCGACTTGTCGCCGAAGCCGTCGAGGTCGCGCAGCCGATTCTCGAGGCAGGCGTACTCAAGCTCGGAGAGGCTCGTCACCCCGAGTTTCGTCCAGATGTCGCGCGCCCGCTTGGGGCCGAGCCCGGGGACCTTCATCACCTCGGAGAGCCCCGTCGGAACCTTCGCACGCAACTCGTCAAGCAGCGCCATCCGACCCGTTTCGACCATCTCCTTGACGCGGGCGGCGGTGCCCTCTCCGATGCCCTTGACGTCGGTCAGCGTGCCGGCCGCGAGCATGTCGGACGCGGGTCCCGGGAGCTTTTCGATGATGCGCGCGACCGAACCGTAGCTGCGCACGCGGTGGGGGTTGTCGCCCGTCAGCTCGAGCAACTCCGAGGCTTCGGCGAACGCCTCGGCGATGGCGTCGTTG
>JANNRO010000695.1:0-4499 GCA_031401505.1 Planctomycetia bacterium | reverse complement strand
TGGTGGGCTCGGTCACGCTGGAGGAACGCAACGACGGAGGGATCGCGGAACCCGCGATGCCCACTCACGTCGAGGTGCCGATCGCGCCGTTCAAGACGGTGGTGCCCTCCCGCTTCACCTACTCCGATCGCGCGGTGATCTTCGTGGATGAGTGGGGTCCGCTCGATCCGTCGGAGGTGCGGATCATCGGCCCGCGACCCGGATCGACGGGATCGCCGAAGATCTACGTCCGCGGACCGCTCGTACTCTTCATCGCCGAGAGCCTCGATCCCGCGTTCGCCGTCGAACCCGCCACGGGACCGACGCCCGCGACGATCCGCGTTCGGCCGACGGGACCCACGTCCTCGAGCGCGTTCGCTCCGTATGCCGTTCGCGTGAAGGTGGGAGACAAAGAAGAGACGTTTCGCGGATCGATGTGGGCGCTGCCCTGGCGTGTGCGCTTCTTCGAGTGGACGAAGGACCCGAGAGTAGACAAGGACGGATTCGCAACGTTGATCGCGGGTGCCGTGACCGACGAGCTCACGATGCCCGTTCTTGACGGCGCGTGGCCCTCGAAGCCGACGGCGAAGGTGCGGGGCGACCAGTTCGCGACCGTCGCCGAGTCGAAGGGAGTGTTCGCTGCAGGCACGTACCGAGTCCACGTGACGTCCGACGACGGCGTGCGCGTGCTCGTCGACGGCAAGGTCGTGCTTGAAGACTGGACTTGGCACGGGCCGAAGGACGCCGACGTGGACGTAGAACTGACCGCCGGTGAGCACGCGCTTCGCATCGAACACTTCGAACTCGACGGCTACGCGACGTTGCGCGTCCGGGTGGAGCCTCTTCCGGAATCCAAGTGACCGGCGGGCGACTCCCCGTTTCCTCGGGCCGATTCCGCCGCACACAGTCGGCGCTATCATGTTCCGCATGCCGACGACCGCTCTCGCCCCACGACTTCTGAAGGCCGAGGCCCTCCTACGACCGGAGTACGAAGGCCCGCACGAGATGTGGGACGGTGTGCTCGTCAAGCGGGAATGGTCGCCATTCGACACCAGCGCCATCTCGGCTAGCGCGATGAGCCTGCTTTTCGAGCATGTGACCCGGCGCAAACTCGGCCGTGTGACCGGCTCGCGCGTGGGGTACGTTCTGGCTCGGGGCCCCGATCGGGTACTCGTGGCCGATGCAGCGTTCATCTCCGTCGAGCGCACGAGAATCATCGTCCCTGGCAAGTTCGTCGAGGGCGCACCGGATCTCGCGGTCGAGGTTCGGTCCCCACCGGAGTCCTGGATCAGTGTCGTCCAGAGAATCGGAATCTGGCTCGCCCATGGCGTCCGACTGGTCTGGGCCATCGATCCTGAACAGCGAGTCGTCGTCGTGTCGCGGGGTTTCGATCCACCCGAAACGCTGACCGGGAAGGACACGCTCGACGGCGCGCCAGTGCTCCCGAAGTTCCGAATCAAAGTCAGCCGACTCTTCGCCGGACTTTGAGCGCGCCGAACGGCCTCTACCGGACGACCGGGCGGATCTCCGCCTTCCCGCCGCCCAGCCCGATCCCGACGACGAGCGCATTCGCGTCTCCGCGCCAGGCGTTTCGGAGCAGCGTCGCCGGCAACGTCTTCAACGTCTCGCGCAGGTCGGCGGGTGACGTCGTCAGCTGGGCCCGAATTCGATCGACCACCGCATCGACGTTCGCTCCGACCGAGGTGACGACGACGTCGAACTTCTCGAGGCGCTTCGTCGCGGAGCCCGTCGCCCGCGCGGCGTTCGCGGTGCACCCCGCGCATGCGAAGGCTGCGACGAGCTCTTCGGCCTCGGACTTCGGCAATCCACGCGCGACGGGCTGGGGCAGCGATTCGACGAGCTTCTTGCACTCCGCCAGCCCGAGGTCGGTCGCGTTGCGTACGACCCGGATCGCCTGGAGCTTGCTCTGGCCGTACGCGGTGAGGACGACGTCGTAGGCGGGGTCGATCGGCGGCGCCGCCGCGAGCGCCAGATCGAGGTGCGACTGGAGTCGGGTGACGTCGCGGAAGGAAACCCGGTTCATGCCGCGGGCCGTGTCGTCGCGCAGGACGGCCGCGTAGCTGCATTCGAAGCAGAGGAGCACCACGACGCGACGCAGCCCCTTCGTCAACACGACGGCGTGGCGCGGATTCCAGCAATGGGCCGGATCGCCGACGGCGGCGAGCCCGCGCGCGATTCCCGAGACCACGGCGTTCCGGGCGCCCGGACGCGTCAGCGCTACGGACGCCTTGACGCCGCGACCCGACGCCAATGCGGCGTGGGAGATCGGGAGCGGAGCGCCGTCTCCGACGTACGAGTTCTCGGCGAAGCCGCGATAGACGTTCTCGTCGATCGCGTAGAAGTCGACCGTGTCCGGTTCGTTCCAAGGGGAGAGCGACGGGTCGACCGGAACGGTCTTGGGAGCCGCGTCTTTCTCGAGATCCTCGGCCAGCGGAATCTTCGCGACACGCAGCACGTCGTCGAGTCGCACCTTCAACGTCGCGGTACCACCGAAGGACAGGAGGCCGGCCTGTGTCGTCGAGGCCTCGAGCAGCAAGGCGTACTGGCACTGGAAGCAGAGATGGATCGCGACCGTTGCGTCACCCTTCCTTGCGACGACCGCATGTCGGGGCTCGTAGCATCCGGTCGCCGGGGCGGCGGACGGAGGTCCCTTCGCCAATTCGTCGACGATCGCGGCGCGCGTCACCGCATCCGTCACGGTCATGCGACCGTGGACTCCGTCGGCCTCGGCGAGCGCCACGAGCCAACGCGCATGCGGATCGGCGACTTCGGGGCCGTATCCGCGAGCAAACGATCGATGGACGCCCGGATCGAGAGAAACCACTTCCAACGCGTCGGCCGTGCGGAGGAACTCGGCGCTGGACGCCAGCGGCGCGGCGTCGCCAGCACCCGCGCGAGGGGCGCCGAGCAGCACGGACATGGACATGGACATGGACATGATGACGGCGAGCGGGCGAATTTGCACGGCGGTCTCCGTTCGGCGTGCAGGTGAGAAGAGTACCGACGACGCGAAGAAGAGCGTCGCGCAGGCGAGATTCCGAAGAAATCCGCGTGACCGTCGGACCTCTCGCGCGTCGATGCATGGAGGCTCCCCCTGCCGCGAAGGAAGCGATATCATGACGACCGTGCCCAGATCCGCAGCCGCCCCCCGACTCTTGAAGGCCGAGGCCCTCCTCCGACCGGAGTTCGAGGGCCCCCACGAACTCTGGGACGGAGTTCTGCTGCTGCGCGAGTCGTGCGGCTTCGATGCCGGCTCCGTCGCCTCGACGATTTCCGGGCTTCTGTTCGCACACGCCTTTCGGCGCAAGCTAGGCCGGTTGTCGGACTCGAACGGTGGGTTCGTACTGGCCCGAAATCCGGATCGTGTCCTCGTCCCTGACGTGTCCTTCGTATCGGCGGAGCGATTAAACATCATCGTTCCGGGCAAGTTCGCGGAGGGTCCACCCGACCTCGCGGTCGAGGTACGGTCGCCGTCCGATTCGTGGATCTCGGTCGTCCGCAAGACAGGCATCTGGATTGCGCACGGCACACGGGTCGTGTGGGCGGTCGACCCGGAAAAGCGCATCGTCGTGGTCTCGCGCGGCATCGACCGTCCGCCCGAGACGCTCACGGCGAAAGACACGCTCGACGGCGCGCCGGTTCTCCCGAAGTTCCGCGTGAAGATCGCGCGCCTCTTCAGCGGGCTTTGATCGCGACGGCGAAGAGCGTTCCGAACGGGAGCGCCGTCCCACCGGAACCCAACGGGCCCATCGCTCGCTCGACGGCCGCGCCCACGCGCCCGAGTCCCTTGCGAGCCAGCGAGCCGTAGGAGACCGGCGTGCCCACGAGCCCCAGCGACTCGACGTCGAATTGCGTCGCGCGCAAGAGCGAGCGAAGCGTGCGTCGCGTGAAATAGTGTAGGTGTTCCTTCGGCGTCACCATCGGCCAGCGGACGCCGCTCGTGCGCGCCCACCAACCGCCGAAGTCGGGCACGGCGACGAAGAGACGCCCGTGCGGCCGCAGCCAACGGCCGATGCGGCGCAACACGTCGGCCGGATCGACTAGGTGTTCGAGCACGTCGAAGATCGTGACGACGTCGAACGACGCGGGCGCGAACGTCGCCGACTCGATCGACCCGTGGAAGACGTCGAGCCCGCGGGCCCGAGC
Organism: Planctomycetia bacterium; assembly: GCA_031401505.1. Lineage (GTDB taxonomy): Bacteria > Planctomycetota > PLA2 > PLA2 > JAEUHO01 > JANNRO01. The sequence continues at coordinate 353 of JANNRO010000695.1, read as the reverse complement.
CGACTCCGCGACCGGCGATGGCTCGATGCCCGCGACGTCGAATCCGGACGCGCGCGCCTCGACGAGGAATGCACCCGTAGCGGCACCGATGTCGAGGAGCCGCCCGCCGGCTCCCGTCGCCCGCATGCGCCGGAGGCGGCGGCGAAACTCCGCGCGGAACACGGCCTCCTCGCCCGCATAGTCGCGATATCCGGCGTCGCTCTGGAAGTACGCCGCGTCGTAGGGCGCGAGGGCGGCTTCCGTCGACGGCAACGGATCGACCGAGACGAGCCCGCAGTCGAGACAGCGGGCGAGCGTCCCGTCGGGATGCACCATGGCTGCGCGGCGACGGGAGCCCCGGCAGAGCACGCAGG